>PKZI01000146.1 GCA_003133005.1 Acidimicrobiaceae bacterium
GGCTCGTAGCGATGAGTTCGCTCGACAATCTCATCAAGGGGGCCGCCGGACAAGCCATTCAGGCTTGGAACGTCGCGTCAGGATTCGACGAGGCGACCGGACTTCCGCGCAGTGGGGTGACACCGTGAAGCGGGTCGTGGTGAAGTTGGGCGGGCACGCCCTCGACGGACTTGGCGCCAGCGCGCCACTACTCGCCGAATTGGCCCAGGATATTGCGCATCTCTCGAGTGGTGGCACCGAGGTCGTGCTCGTGCACGGCGGAGGACCCCAGATCGAGGAACTCCTCGAAACAGCGAAGATTGAAAGCCGTTTTCACGAGGGCCTGCGTATTACCGACACCCTGACCATGAATTACGTGGCCATGGCACTCGGTCACGTGAACATGCTCATCAGCGCTGCGTTAAATCACGCCGGGATTGCGGCGGTGGGTCTTTGTGGCGTCGACGGCACGCTCTTTTGTGCGAATTCTCTTGGCGAACCGTGGCAACGGGCGGCAGCGACCCCAAAGGTGCGACCCGAGGTCGTGACTTCACTCTGGGCCAATGGATTTTGCCCCGTGGTGAGCCCGATCGCGGTCGATGACGTTGGCGAATTGGTCAACTGCAATGCCGACACCGCAGCGGGTGCTCTCGCGGGTACGCTCGATGCTGAACTGCTGGTGCTCTTGAGTGATATCGATCAAGTCCGCGACGATCCCGACGACCCGGGCTCAGTACTTGCGCACCTCAGCTCCTTCCAGGCGTCGGCGCTCATTGAATCAGGGGCTGCGCGTGAGGGCATGGTGCCGAAGCTTCGAGCGGCCCTCGACGCACTCGACGCTGGCGCGGGTCGGATTCTGATGGCGAACGGAGCCCGACATCATGCGCTTCGTGACGCATTGAGTGGCGCCATCCCTACGACGGAGATCCTTGCGTGAGTCGTCAATTCATCACCATTGAGGAGTTATCGAAGAAGGACCTGCGCGTCATCTACCGTGACGCGCTCGCTCCGCTCAATGACGAATTGTTGAAGGGTCAAGGAGTGGCGCTGGTCTTTGAACGACCAAGCCTTCGCACGCGCGCGTCCAGTTCCGCCGCCGTCCAGGAACTCGGTGGGTACGTCACGTTCTTCAGCGACGAAGAGATCGGAATCGATAGTCGCGAGTCAGTCGAAGATATTGCGAAGACACTGGAACAAATGTTTGCGATCTGCGCTCTACGGGTTCGCAATCACGACGTCTTCCGGCGGATGCGCCTTGCGACGAACGACACGATGTCGCTCATCAATCTTCTGAGCGACGTAACGCATCCGACCCAGGCGATCGCCGACGTACTCACCATCGCCGAACATTTCGCTGGCGGGGACGTCGAGGGCGTGAAGGGTCTGAAGGTGGCCTACGTTGGTGACGCGACGAACGTGACGCGATCATTGTGTGTCGCGTTATTGCGTCTTGGCGCACGTGTCACGGTCGCCGCACCCGACGCGTATCAACTCACCCGTGGCGGCGCTGAAGATCCTTTCGGCGTCGACAGCGGAAATCTGCAATTGAGCGACTCGGCGAGCGATGCGGTGAAGGGGGCTGACGTCATCTACACCGACGCATGGGTCTCGATGGGCCTTGAGGCGCAGACCGCTCAGCGCCGCGTTGATTTCGCATCGTTTCAGGTGAATGACGAACTCGTTGGTCTCGCGAGTCCCGACGTCGTCATCCTGCATTGTTTGCCCGCTCATCGAGGTGACGAGATTACCGATCACGTGCTCGATAGCGAACGATCACTGGTGTGGCGTCAAGCATTTCATCGTCGCAGCGCCATGCTCGGGATCTTGGGATGGATAAAAGAGGAACATTATGACTAAGACACAACGACAACATCGCATTGGCGAACTCATCGAGCGCGAAGTGATTTCGACGGCCGCACAGATTGTCGTCAAGTTGAACGCCGAAGGTATCGCGGCGACCCAAGCAACGGTGACGCGTGACCTCCAGGAGTTGGGGACAATCAAGATCCGCGACGAGCACGGGACGCGACGCATCGTGGTGGGAGGCGTCACGCATTCGAGCCCGGCGCCGCTCGAACACTTGCGTCGGATGATGGGCGAGTGGGTGGTGTCGGTTGAGAGTTCGGGAAATCTGGTGGTCGTTCGGACGCCACCTGGGTGTGCGCACGTCGTCGCCTCGGCACTCGATCGCAGCGCGCTCGACGGTGTGCTCGGAAGTGTCGCGGGAGACGACACGGTGCTGGTCATCGCTGACGAGCAGCGTGGCGGTCAACAGTTGGCGTACGAGTTTCGTGTGCTTGCCAGTCTTGATGAAGTGCCAGTCGAAACGGAGAAGAGGAGTTTTCATGGCTAAGAGAGTTGTGCTCGCCTACAGCGGCGGACTGGACACGTCAGTGGCGGTGCGATGGATGATTGAGGAATGGGGCGTCGAGGTCGTGTGCGTACTCGTCAACGTGGGCCAGGACGCGGAATCCTCGGAGAGTTTTGAGGATATCCAGGCTCGGGCGATCGCGGCGGGAGCGCTCGAGTGCGTGGTCGTCGATGCTCGCGATGAGATGGCTGACGAGTTCTGCGCGAACGCGATTTACGCGAATGCTCGCTACGAAGGAAAATACCCCCTGGTGTCAGCACTCTCGCGACCAGTCATCGTTCGCCACCTAGTGGACCAGGCTCGTAAGTTCTCCGCGACCGCGGTCGCGCACGGCTGCACCGGAAAGGGAAATGATCAGGTCCGCTTTGAAGTTGGAACGCACGCACTCGCGCCTGACCTCGAGGTGCTCGCGCCAGCTCGCAACTGGGGCATGACCCGAGCTGATTCGGTTGATTTCGCGGAGAAGTGGGATATTCCGATACGAGCGAGCAAGGAGAAGATCTACTCGATCGACGAGAACCTTTGGGGCAGAGCCATCGAGTGTGGTGCGATGGAAGACCCGTGGGCGACGCCTCCTGAGGAGCCCTACACCTTGACGCGGGTGACCAACGTCGAGCCGGTTGAATTGGTCCTGAGTTTCAAAGCTTGTGTGCCGGTTGCGATTGACAATGTGCCCATATCCCTCGCTGACTTGATCAGACAGATGAACCATCGAGCAGGTGCTACGGGCTTCGGACGTCTTGACATGGTCGAGAACCGTCGCGTCGGTATCAAGAGTCGCGAGGTGTACGAATGTCCCGCGGCGCTCGCGATCATCGCGGCGCACTCGGACCTCGAAGACCTCGTGCTCGAGCGCGACGTCCACCACGAGAAGGCCCGCCTCGAATCACGCTGGTCCGAATTGGTCTATGACGGTATGTGGTTTTCACCACTCAAAGAGGCGCTTGACGCGTTCATGCTCGACACACAACGTTTTGTGACCGGCGACGTGCGGCTTCGTTTCGAGGCGCCTGGTTTGATGCGAATCGTTGGTCGGCGCAGCCCTCATGCGCTCTACGATTACGGTCTGGCGACCTATGACGCCGCAGACACGTTCCAGCACGCCGACTCGGAAGGTTACGTGAAGATCTACGGACTCGGCGTCAAGACGTGGGCTGCTCGCCAGGGGGCGAAACACGCGACGCCACCATCAACATGACGCTCTGGAGCGGCCGATTCTCATCGTCAATGGATACCACGCTGTGGGATCTCTCGGAGAGTTACTCGTTCGACCACATTCTTTATCATCACGACATCATGGGATCGAAAGCGCACGTTCGTGGGCTCGAGCACGCACGCATTCTGACGAACGAGGAGGCGTCAACACTTTGTGGGGTTCTCGACGATATCGAGGCCGAGTTCGATCGTGGCGCATTCGTTCGCGTAGGTAGCGACGAAGATATCCACACGGCGATCGAACGCCGTGCGACCGAGATCCTGGGTCCACTAGGCGCGAAGATCCACACCGGACGGAGTCGCAATGACCAGGTCGCGACGACGTTGCGTTTGTTCACGCGCGACGCCATTGGCGAGGTCCTTCGTTCGATTTTCGCGTTGGTCGATGCCCTCGTTGCCTTGGGCGACGCGAACGAACTGGCGTATCTGCCCGGTTACACGCATTTACAACGCGCCCAGCCAGTGCTCTTGTCGCATCATTTGAACG
>PKZI01000161.1 GCA_003133005.1 Acidimicrobiaceae bacterium
GTGGGATTTGAACCCACGGTGGGCAAGCCCACGCCGGTTTTCAAGACCGGTACATTCGGCCGCTCTGTCATCCCTCCGGGGACGAGCCTAGTTGAAGGGCGCCTAGATCTTTTTTCGATTGCGCGCGCGCGTCGCCTGATCGAGGTGCACCTTGCGAAGTCGAACGGACTTGGGCGTTACTTCTACCGCTTCGTCGTCGGCGATGAATTCGAGTGCTTGCTCGAGTGAGAAGATGGTCGCTGGCGTGATGCGTTCGGTGTGATCACTGCCCGACGCGCGCATGTTCGTCAACTTCTTTTCCTTGGTTGGATTGACGTTCATCTCGTCAGCGCGCGCATTCTCACCCACGATCATTCCTTCGTACACTTCGGTGCCGGGCGCGACGAAGAGCGTGCCACGACTCTCGAGGTCGATGAGCGCATTCGCCGTCGTCGGTCCGCGACGGTCCGCGACGAGTACGCCGTTTTGTCGCAGGCGGATGTCGCCGAACCATGGTTCGTAGCCGTCAAAGTTCGTGTGCATCATGCCTCCACCGCGTGTTTCGGTCATGAAGTCGGTACGGATGCCGACGAGCCCGCGTGCGGGGATGCGCCATTCGAGGCGCACCCAGCCCGTGCCGTGGTTCACCATGTCGACCATCGTGCCCTTGCGAGTGGCGAGCAGGGTCGTGACCGCGCCGACGAACTCTTCGGGCACGTCGATGGTGACGTGTTCGACGGGTTCGTTCAATTTCCCGTCGATTATCCGGGTGACCACTTGCGGTTTGCCAACGGTGAGCTCGAAACCTTCACGTCGCATGGTCTCAATAAGAATCGCGAGTTGCAGTTCGCCGCGACCCTGGACTTCCCACGCGTCAGGCCGCTCGGTGTTGAGTACACGAATCGACACGTTGCCCACCAGCTCCTTGTCGAGACGGTCCTTAATCATGCGCGCGGTGAGGAGTTTGCCCTCGGTGCCCGCGACGGGTGACGTGTTGATACCAATGGTCATCGAGAGACTCGGCTCATCGACGTGCAACGGTTCGAGGGCAATTGGGTTGTCGGGATCGGCCAACGTCTCGCCAATGAAGATGTCCTCGAAACCGGCGACCGCGACGATGTCGCCGGGCCCCGCACTCTGGGCGGGAATCCGCTCGAGGGCTTCGGTGATGAACAGTTCGGTCACCTTGGCGTGTTCGATGGTGCCGTCGATGCGACACCACGCGACGCGTTGTCCACGTTCGAGCGTGCCGTTGATCACCCGACACAGCGCCAGGCGGCCGAGATACGGTGACGCGTCGAGGTTGCAGACCAGCGCTTGGAGACCGTGGCCCTCCTCGTACTCAGGCGCGGGCACGTAGTTCGCGATGGTTTCAAACAAGGGCGTGAGGTCACCGGACGTGTCGTTGGGATCGGTCGACGCCCAGCCCTGGCGCGCGCTCGCGTAGAGGATGGGAAAGGAGATCTGGTGCTCGTCGGCGTCGAGGTCTAAGAAAAGGTTCTCGACCTCTTCGACTACTTCTTTGATGCGCGCGTCAGGTCGGTCGACCTTGTTGATGACGAGGACCACCGGGAGGCGACGCTCGAGCGTCTTGCGCAGCACGAAACGAGTCTGGGGAAGGGGGCCTTCGGCCGCGTCCACGAGCAAAATGACGGCGTCGACCATGGACAGCCCGCGTTCGACCTCACCGCCGAAGTCGGCGTGGCCGGGGGTGTCAATGATGTTGATCGTGAGGTCGTGCCACTTGACGGCGGTGTTCTTTGCGAGGATCGTGATGCCCTTTTCGCGTTCGAGGTCGCCCGAGTCCATGACGCGGTCGGTTAACTCCTCGTGGGCCGTGAACGAGCCCGTCTGGCGCAGCATTTTGTCGACCAACGTTGTCTTTCCGTGGTCAACGTGGGCGATAATTGCGATGTTTCGAAGCGAGGTACGTAAAGTCATGGCCTTACCACGCTACTAGGTGTGTCCAACTCCCAACCTCATGCTGCAGTTTTGAGTGCACGACGACGTTGTACCGCGGCGGTGCGCACGAGGTCGCGCGCCCCGGCGCGAAGGTCGGCCATCGTGCCATCCACGCTCAGCACGACGCCCGCGTCAGGCCAGACGCCAATGAATCGTTGCGGTGCGAGGCCCTTGGGGTGCGCGAGGGTCTCGATCGTGAGCTCACTGCGCAGCCCCGGACCTGAACTCTTGCCCGGGGCGCCCGCACGCACGCGCAGCATCACACGACCATCCTCGCGAGGTATTTCGAGATCGCGGTGCGCGCGAAGCGTGGTGCGTGCGCGCGCGACGTCATAAAAGGCGTCACTTCGACAGACCTGCCACTCGACATCGAGCCCCTCGCCGAGTTCGCGTAGTTCCGTCGACCAGTTGGTCGCCGCCGCACTCACCAACGCGAGTTCGCTGGCGGCGAGCGACGATAACCACTGCGCGAGCGACCCACGCTGCGCGTAACCAGATGTGTGGCGCAGCAGCTGGTCGGTGATTTCGTCGTTGACGGCTTCAAGCGGAGTAAGTCCGGGTCGGCGAACCAGTCGTCGCAGTGCCGCGGCGCCCAGCAGACGTCGTGCGCTCGACGGGGACCAACGAAAGTCGCGGCCGCTCGTTCCCGCGTGTTCGACCGCCCAGGCGTCGAGGCGACGGTGCTCGAGGGTCGGAATTGCCCGGAAGCGTGCGGCGAGACTGCGACGATGATCGTCGGTGAGTGACGCTGCATCGCCCGGTGCGTGAATAATCAGATCGTTGAGCGCGTTCGGATTGTTGCGTCGAAGGGTGAATGTGGTCATGCGTGGCAAAGTACATCCGAAAGCGTCGCCAGCACCTCGTGGGCGCTGCGCGTAAGTAAGTCCGCGTCGACGTCGAGCGACCACATGTCGCCCGTGGCGGTCGAGAACGTCGATGTGCGAAGTGGCATCACGCCGGTGCGCAACGTTTGGATGAGCGCGTGATAGCGCATTGTCCGTTCGGCGCCTTCACCCAGAGGTGACGTGGTGACGTCAAGCAGCGCCACACTCGCGAAGTCGCCGTTGGTCGTGCCGACCATGAGGTCGACCACGTCGCGAAGGACAACCGAACCTCCGCAGAGAAGGAGGTGGGCGTGTACCGCACTTCGGGCCAGCCAATGCGGCGACACGGGACCGAGTGATCGCATCAAGGTCACCGAATGGGCCGTCACGTCAGTCGCGAGGCGAGCGAGATCGTCACCGTCCAGCTGATCGACGAAGTCGCGTAACTCACCAGAGGTCACTTCGAGCCGCCACGCGCGCAGGGCGTCGTCGAAGGGGTCGCTCATCGGTGCTGCGACGCTCAAGAGTCGCAGCACTTGGTTCACCAAGATGCCGCGAACTCGAGCGTGGGGCGACAAGGAGATGTCAAAGGTGCGGGCGGGCTGGCGCAGTGACGAGGCGCGCACGACCAGCGGCTCTGGCGGGGTTACCTTTTTGAGCAGTTCGTAGATACCGTCTTCGAGGACGGCGCGCAGCCCAGGAGCACAGTTTCGTTCCGTTCGAGGCCGACGGCGACGGTCGCCGCGTAGCGCCTCGACGATGGTGCGGGGCGAGGAAACCGACGGCGAAGGCATTCATCCACTTTGGCGTAAGGGTGTCACACGACCTAAGTTGGGTTCGTGTTCGCCGCCGTCTTTTCCGTCTTCGTCGTTGCGATTCTCGTGCTGTGCGTGCTCACCATTCGCTTCGCGATACGTCGCGATCGTGATCGGCGCGCCGAGCAACTTGGACGGACTAAGAAGTAGCCTTCTTTTGTAGTTCCTTGACCTCGCGGTCGAGGTCCGCAATGGCGCGCTCGATGACCGCCAAACGTGCGGAGAGCAACTTCTCGACTCGTTCCTCGACCCGCTCATCGACGCGTGGGTCAACCTGTTCGCGGATTTTCGTGTCCAACGAGTCCATCAGGGGTTGGGTGATTTGTTTGAGGCGCGCCTTGAGATCAGATGACTTATCGCTCGCGCTCTCGTCGTTGGATTCGTTGTCGTGGTCGTCCATGGGCCCGAGCCTACGCCGGCGGACAGTACACCCCTGCGTTGAACTGCAGTGTATTGAACGCGCCCGACCACGGCGGATTCGTCAGGGTGTTCATTTGGGTCTGGAGCGTGGACGTTGGCGTACACGACGCGCCGTAGGCGATGTACCCGCGCACATTGGACCCCGTCGCTCCCGACACTTGGACCGGGCCGTTGTTACTGAACGCGAGCGCCTCGAACACCGACATTGACTGGGAGGACAGTCCGTAGTTTCGGTACTCGGACTGAGTGGCGTAGACGCCGGGCTTGAGCGAGGGGTCCACTGACGCGAGTCCCGCCGCCCAGCCCGCGAGCATGGAGTTCCAATACGTGGCGTAGGTCGCGAGCACGCTGGGCGACGATCCCGTCGGTGCGTCGAGACCCGAATGGTTGTCGGGGTAGCCCTCGGGGTCAAAGATCACCCAGTCGGGTGTGAGCCCCACGCCCAGTCCGCGGTACTGATCAATCTCGCCCGCGACCCACGCGCCCGCCGCGAAACCATTGCCGTAGTAGTTGGCGGTTGTCTTGGTCGCTGCTGTGAGAGGTCCGCTCACCGTCCAAAACGACAGCCACGTGACGCGCTTATGTGAGTTGTAGATACTCTGGCCGAGCAGAAAGTCCGGCGACGTCGCCACGCTGGTGGCGCTCGTGAAGCCAACCCACGGCGAGCTTTTCGTGCCGAGGCCTCCTGTTTCACTGATGATGGGCCAACCGCTCGTGATGGCGCTCGACCAGTCCTTGGTGGGGATGGCGTAGACGCCGACACCCTGGGGCGGTGGTGAACTGACGCCCGCGGCGAACAAAACGAGTGAGGAGCCCTGCGTGAGACCGGTCACGCCGGGTCCCACCGAACGCGCGTTGGTGCCGCCAGTCACCGAGACGTCCGTCGCGGTCCACGCGGTCGAACCAAGGGCGCTGGTGAGCACGAACAAGTCACCCCAGTTCGCGGCTTGGCCCGCGATAAAGAGTTGTGAAGACGTCGCGTCCACGTAGACGTCGCCGTCCAGTGGCGGCGCGCCCGCGGTTGACGTGGTCACGTTGTCGAGGGACCACGTCGACGACGACGTGCCCGCCACGATGGGTGAACTGAAGAGTTCGACGTTACCGCTCGTGCTCAGCGCGACCACGTAGTTCGCGAGGGTACTCGCACTGGTCGCCAGGGCACCTGCGGCGAGGCTCGCGTTCGTTGACGTCGTGAGGTTCTGTGCGCTCCATGCGCTCGACGACGGTGAAGATCGCGTCACGACCTCCACGCGTCCCGACGAGTTGATGGCGGCGAACGCGCCGTTGCCCGATTGCAGCGCCACCGGATCACTCGCGATGGTGCCCAACGACGTCGCGGTCGAAATATTTAGCGCCGCTCCGACCGAGGGCAGGTCGCCGTTCTGGTGCCAGGTGAGGGGCAGCACCTCGGCGGCGTTGGTCGTCGAGCGCACGGCGATAAAGCCGTAGAGGCCGCTGACACCAACGCTCGCGAGACCCGTCGCGACGCTCACGCCGCTCTTCGCGGTGAGGTCCGTCAACACGTACGTCGAGCGCACTTGACCCGCAAGATTCGGCGAGCGCGGGGTGATCGTGACGGTGGGCGTGATCAAAAGAAGGTGATTCCCGGTCGAGACGTAGGCGATGTCGAGATTGCCCGACGGATCGAAGAACGGCACCGGGTCCGACGCCGGCGTAGGGGTCTGCACCAATGTCGACACGTCGGTCCACGATGTGGTGCCGTTCGCGTTTTGGACGTAGAGCCCGATCTGCGAGTTGGCCATTCGGTACGTCAGCGCTTCTTCGCCGTCGTTGCTCGCGGCGTGCGGATTGCCGAGCATGGTGGTGTTATTGAGGGAACTTTCGAAGGACACGGCGTTCCACGGCAACGGTCCCGAACCCGAGTCGACGAATTCGTACAGGGGGAGTGCCGAAGTGGAATTCGTCGTCGCCACCGGAAAGAGCGCGACGGGAAGCGTCGTACCCACGATCATTATGTTTGCCACCAGCGCGGCGCGTCGAGACTTCACACGTATCCTTTGGCATTCACGACCGAGGTGCGACGGTGCGACGAATAAAAGTCTAGGTGTCGACCCTCGTCGAACGTGGTCACGTGAAGTGACCTTCACGAACTTGCAATAAACGTTATGACAACGTGGTCACGCGTGAAGCCGCTGATGGCGCACTCACTCCCGCGACGTTACGCGCGCGAGCAATCACCGCGTACGTTCGTGCCTTCGCGAGGGTAGTGACGCCGATGCTGCGCGTGGTCGCGGAGAAACTCACCCACGTGACGCCGCCATTGACGGAGTACTGGTAGGACGTGATGGGCGACGAACCCGCGCTCGAGGGTGCGACGACGAGTTTGAAACCCGCCACGAGTGGCGTGAGACGCGTGATGGTCGGACGTCCCGGTGTCGCGGTGGAGCGCGCCGCGCTGAAGTTGATGGTCGCGGTGTCCAGTGTCGTGCCGTCGTAGCTGATGGTGACGGTGACGGGTCCGGCGGTGTTGGACGTGACGGTGAAGTTCGCCGCGCCCGTCGAGGTGGAAGTGACGGTGCCACTCGCTTGACCAGGACCGGTGGCACTCGATGTGGCGCCGTTGATCAACAGGGTCCCGGACGCGGCACTCGCGCTCACGCCCACGGTGACGTTGGCGACCGGACTCGAACTCGCGTCACGCAACGTCACGCTCACGCCAGCGGTGCCGTTCA
>PKZI01000072.1:0-1350 GCA_003133005.1 Acidimicrobiaceae bacterium
TCCATCGACATCATCATCCCCACTCGTGATCGGATCGATCTCGTGCGACAGTGCATCAACGCGCTCGAGTCCAAGACCACGTACAAGAATTTCGACATCATTATCCTTGACAACGATTCGAAGGAGCAAGAGACGCTCGACTACTTTGCCAACACTAAGTACCAAGTAGTGCCGTGTCCGGGTCCATTTAATTACGCGCACATCGTAAATCGCGGCGTGCAACACTCGAGCGCCGACTACATAGTGACGTTGAACAACGACACGATCTTGGTGACCAATGATTGGCTCGAGCAGATGCTGGGCCTCGCTTCGCTACCCGANNGAAGGTGACGATGAACGACGTCGACATCTGCTTGCGTAGTCAAGACGACGGTAAAAACGTGGTCTACACCCCCTACGTTGAGCTCTATCATCACGTCAGTTCGTCGAGAGGGTCACTTGATCCGCTTGTCGACCGCAATCGTTTCCTTCGTCGTTGGGACATTTTTGGAACGTTTCGCGATCCGTACTTTCCTGAGTCGCTTCTTCTACTAGGCGAGACGGTCTACTACCGACATCGGTAGGCGGCTGTACCAAACGGGCACTTCCTACTCTTGTAACCTGACATCGTGCCATCGGCCTGGGCGAAGTTCGTCGCCAACTACCGAAAACTGCCCCCGCCGACAACGCCGTTGCTCGTCATATTCGTCGGGGTCTGCGTTGCCAACGTCCTGTACCTAACGGGATTCTCTCTAATTAATCCAATCTCGTGGACCGCAGGCATCTCGCACGTGATCTGTCACGTGTCGTGCGGGCGTCCAATGATTGACCCCAACGTTGGTTACATCACCCAACCGCTCGGCCACCTCGCCGCGATGGATCTTCTCCACGGACATCTCCCCTACTGGAATTACTTCGAAGGTCTCGGCTCGCCGCTNNACGTTCGCGTGGTTGGGCAACGCCGTGCTCAATCCTGTGGCGTTCCTGCCCATGTTGCTCCTCGGAATTGAGATGATCTACGACGCCGCAACCAAGGGTGGGCCGCGCAAGGGATGGTACGTCGCCGCCTTTGCGATTGCGTTCTCTCTCTACGCCGGTTTCCCGGAGGTTGCCTACCTCGACGGGCTTTTCTGCCTGGTGTGGGCGATCGTCCGATTCTTTTCGCTCGATCGTTCCGTGCGGCTCATCGCCGCGCGCCGCATTGGACTTGCTGCGGTCGTTGGCGGGTTCCTCGCGTTGCCCGTGCTCGTACCCTTCGACGATTACCTCAAGGCCGCCTACGTCGGCGCTCATTCGGGGGGCGCCGACCGACTCTCGCACCTGCCGATCCACGCGATGTCGATGTTCATCGACCCCTATATATATGGCGGC
>PKZI01000072.1:1380-3131 GCA_003133005.1 Acidimicrobiaceae bacterium
AAGAACGCGACGCTCTCGCGCTATCTCATGCCCAGTTGTGAGTTCGCGGTTATCACTTTGGCCGTTTTTGGTCTCTGGGATCTCGCGACCAATCAACGGGCGAAGAGAATCTTTAATCTGACCAATGCGTTGGCGCTGCTCTTGTTGATCTGGGCCGCCCTCGAAGCGAGTTCGCTCAACAAGGGCCTCGTCCAAAGCCACAAGGCGCGAATCCTCATCGCGGTGCTGCACGTCGTGCCCTTCGTCGCGTTGGTGGCAATCATCGCGCTGGGTTTCTTCACGAGTCGACGACTCGTGACCTTCGCCGTGGCGTTCGTGGTGGTGGGCGAGGCGCTCGTGACTTTTTGGGTGCCCACCGCCGAAGCCGCCAAGAAGATCTCCATCGACACTGCTCCAATCTCGTACTTGCAGACCAACCAGGGCGAGTACCGATTCCTCGACTTCGGCATCTTGAACGCCAATTGGGCGTCGCAATACGGCCTCAATTCACTTTCAGCGATCGACCTTCCCTTCCCCAAGAAATTCTCCACCTATATCCAACGTTCTCTCTTTCCCGGTCTCACCCCGCCCCAACAGTTCGTTATCCACGACGGGCTCACGGGAATCGAACTCCAAGAGACCGAACTCGCTGACCACTTCCAGGCCTACGAGAACGCTTCGGTGAAGTACCTCCTCTTTCCGAGCAGCCTGACGCTGCTACCCGCGCTCACCAAACTCGGCGTGAAGCCGGTCTTCGAGGATACGCAAGGGATCGCCACGATCTACGAGATGCCCAATCCTCGTCCCTTCTTTTCGACGTCGTCATCGTGCACCGTCACGAGTACCAATCCCGCCGCGGCGAGCGTCAACTGTCCTTCGGGTTCGAACGTGCTCGTGCGAAGCGAACTGCAGATGAAGGGCTGGCGCGCGTTCGTCAACGGCAAAGANNTACGCACTCCTCGCCGCTTTCTTGGCCGCGTTGTTCCTTCTGGCGTCGTGGATCCTCGGACGTTTTCCCGCTCTCGTGTCCCGACGACGAAATCCGGGCAAACACGCGGCTCGTGACTAGTGAAATTCCCTTGACCGGTGCTGACGTTTTGACCGCCGGCGAACCTCCGGATCTGGAACACTGAAGCGATGAACGCTCGCTACGGCATCACCGTCCCCTTCGATGGCGTCTCGCTGCTCGAACACCGCGAATGGTTCCATCGACTCGCCGACCTTGGCTACAGCGACGTGTGGTCCTCCGAAGTCGACGGTGCCGACGGTTTCACGCCGCTGACACTCTGCGCCGCGTGGGAAGCGCGATTGAACGTGGGCGTCGCCGTGACGCCGGCTTTTACGCGCGGACCTGGACTGCTCGCCATGAGTATCGCCGCGCTCGCCGAGAGCGCCGGTGGTCGATTTACTATGGGACTGGGCGCGTCGAGCCTGCCAGTCGTCCAACAGTGGAACGGCATTTCCTACGACGAGCCTTTCCAAAAGACCCGTGACGTACTTCGATTCGTCAAGCGTGCACTGGACGGCGAGAAAATCGACGACGTTTTCGACACCTTCGAGGTACACGGCTTCAAACTTTCGAGACCGGTGCTTGAGCGACCTCCCATCTTGTTGGGTGCGTTGCGACCGGGCATGCTACGACTGGCGGGTCGCGAAGCCGACGGCGCGATCCTCAATTGGCTGGGCGTCGACGATGTCGCCACGTGCACGAAGGAGGTGGGCGAAGGAAAGACCATTGCCGCGCGGCTCTTCGTCATACCCACCGAGGACGC
>PKZI01000138.1 GCA_003133005.1 Acidimicrobiaceae bacterium
CAACATGACCAAACCCGTCGTCTCGTACATCGCGGGCGTCACGGCGCCCCCGGGACGAAAAATGGGTCACGCCGGAGCGATCATCTCGGGATCCAAGGGCACCGCGCAGGCGAAGATGGACGCGCTCGCGGACGCGGGTGTGCACGTGTGCTTGAACCCCACTGAGGCCGGCGAGAAGATGGTCGAGATCGTAAGGTCGCTGTAGGTCTTGGCTGGCGTCCGTCTTTGCGTACTCGCTTCGGGATCGGGCACGATTCTCGAAGCGATGATCAGTGACGGTTTGCCGGTCGCACTCGTCGTCGCAGATCGCCCGTGTCGGGCTCTCGAGGTCGCCCAGCTCGCGGGCATCGATGCCGCGCTCGTGGATCGAGCGGACTTCGGCGGTTTCACCAAGGAGTTTGACCGAGAGAATTACAGCGTCGCCCTGGCAAAGGTGTTGAGTGAACACGACATCGATCTCGTGGCGATGGCGGGATTCGGTACCATCATCACCGCGTCGTTTCACGACGTGTTCCCTGGTCGTGTGCTCAACACGCACCCGAGTCTGCTGCCCGCGTTCAAAGGATGGCACGCGGTGCGCGCCGCGCTCGACGCGGGCGTGCATGAAACGGGATGCACGGTGCACGTGGCGACCGTCGAACTCGACGACGGGCCCATCCTCGCGCAGCGACGCGTCTCGGTCGACGCCGACGACACCGAAGAGACATTGCACGAACGAATCAAAGAAGTCGAGCGACGGCTCTATCCGCTCGTGGTCAGTAGGGTTATGGCGTCACTCGACAAGGGTCTCGAGCCCGTATCGGTCGCTGGCACGATAAAGGAGAGCTGAGATGCGCGCGTTGTTGAGTGTGTTCGACAAGACGGGGCTCATCGCCTTCGCCCAGGGTCTCGAAGAGCTCGGGGTCGAACTGGTCGCATCGGGCGGCACCGCGTCAGCACTCGCCGGCGCGGGTGTGGCGCACCTCGAAGTCGAGGACGTCACTGGTTTTCCTGAGATGCTGGACGGAAGGGTCAAGACTCTGCATCCGCGCATCCACGGGGGCATTCTCGCGGACCGTTCCAAGCCCGAACACCTGGCGGCTCTCGCGGCCCACGAGATCACGCCCATCGACATTGTCGTGAGTAACCTGTACCCGTTTTCCAGCAATCCTTCGATCGAGCTCATCGACATCGGGGGTCCCTCCATGGTGCGAAGCGCCGCGAAGAACCACCAGTACGTCACGATCGTGACCAGTCCTTCGCAGTACGACACGGTGCTGGGCGAACTGCGTGCGAACGGAGCGATCGCTGATGCCACACGCCACGAGTTCGCGCGCGCGGCGTTCGCGCACACCGCGAGTTATGACGCGCAGATTGTCCGTTGGTTCGACGGTGGGGGCGAGATTGGCGAAGCTCTCACGGGGGCNNTGGGCACAATCCCGTGGTGGGACGGCGTGGTCCAGCACGCCGGTACGGCGTTGTCATACCTCAACCTCTTTGACGCTGACGCCGCATGGCGACTCGTGCACGAACTGCAGGTGGACGCGCCGGGACGTTCGGCCGTGGCGATCATCAAACACGCCAACGCCTCGGGCGCCGCGCTTGGTTCGTCGCTCGCCGACGCGTTCGAAAAGGCGCTGCGCGCGGACCCACAAAGTGCGTTTGGTGGCATCGTCGCGGTGAACGGCGTGCTCGACGCCGAACTGGCAACACTGATCGCAGCGGGCCCTCAAGCCGACGTGATCATCGCGTCGTCGATCGACGAGGCCGCCATCGCCATTCTCGTCAAGCGCCGCAAAGCCACGCGACTGTTGAGCGCCCCTTCGCCCGAGCCGCTGGGTCTCTCGGTGCGAACTTTTGGCGACACTGCTCTCGTGCAGAATGCCGACGAACTACTTGTGGCGCCCCAACAGTGGCAATGCGTTACGAACCAACAACCAACGCCCCAACAACTCGAGGATCTCGTGGTGGCGTGGCGGGTCTGTGCGCGCACGACGTCCAACGCCATTGTGCTCGCTCGCGACGGTGTCGCGGTCGGCGTGGGTGCCGGCCAGCAGTCGCGGGTGGTGTCGGCCAATATCGCGGTAATGAAGGCGGGTGAGTTCTCCAAGGGGAGCGCTGCGGCGTCCGACGCCTTCTTCCCCTTCGCCGACGGCTTGGAATCGTTGACCCAGGCGGGGGTCACGTCGGTCGTCCAACCGGGAGGTTCCGTGCGCGACGCCGAGGTCATCGACGCCGCCAACGCGGCCGGTATCGTGATGATGCTCACTGGTGAGCGCCACTTTCGTCATTAGGAGTCCCGTGACCGCTCAATTACTCGACGGCGAACCCGTCGCCGCGCGCATCAAGATGGAACTCGCCGATCGTGCGCTCGCGCTTAACGCGGCCGGACGCACGCCCGGGCTCGGAACCATCCTCGTGGGCAACGACGTGTCGAGCGCTCGCTACGTCGCCATGAAGGTTGAGGAGTGCGCCGAGATCGGCGTGCGCTCCTTTGACGAACACTTGCCCGAGGATGCCACGCAGTCCGACATCGAAGCCGTCATCGATCGATTCAACGCTGATCCGAACGTGCATTCAATCCTTGTACAATTGCCGCTTCCCGAAGGTGTCAACGAGCAAGAGGTGCTGATGCGGGTGCGTCCCGAGAAGGACGTGGACGGTCTGCACCCGACGAACCTCGGTCGCCTCGTCATGGGTTCGCCGGGTCCTCTGCCTTGTACGCCTGCGGGCATCGTGGAACTTCTCGCGTACTATCACGTGCCGGTCGAGGGTCGCCACGTCGTCATCATTGGTCGCGGCATCACGATCGGTCGACCGCTCGCGCTGCTGCTCGCCTTGCGAAGGGCGAATTGCAACGCGGCGGTGAGCGTCGTGCACACGGGCGTGGCCGACATCGCGCCCATCGTACGCAGTGCGGACGTCATCGTCGCCGCGGCGGGACGCGCGGGCATCGTGAGTGCGGACATGGTCAAACCCGGTGCGGCGGTCGTGGGCGCGGGAACGACGTTCGTTGGTCGCAAACTTCTCAGTGACGTTGCTGACGAGGTGAGCGAGGTCGCCGCGTGGGTGACACCGCGCCTCGGTGGCGTTGGACCAATGACCCGTGCAATGCTGTTACGCAACGCTGTTCTAGCTGCGGAGAAGGCTCAATGACGATGACTGACGATAAGGGCCGCGAATACAGTGAACGGCCGTGGGGAAGTTACACGGTTCTCGACGACACGATGAGTGACCACAAGGTGAAGAGAATCGTCGTGACCCCCGGAAAGCGCCTTAGCTACCAGACGCACAAGTTCAGGTCCGAACATTGGTTCATCGTCGATGGCAACGCCACGGTGATCCTTGACGGCAAGCAGTACGAACTGAGCGCGGGATCAAGTATCGACATCGAAGTCGGCCAGGCGCATCGCTGTGAGAATCAGGGAAATACCCCCGTGGTTTTCATCGAGGTCCAGCGAGGTACGTATTTCGGCGAAGACGACATCGTGCGACTCGAAGACGACTTCGGTCGGGCCTAAGGAATACGTGCGAGTCGACGAATTACTTCGTGGCGGCACGACGCACTCCTTCGAATTTTTTCCGCCTAAGTCCGACGAAGAGTCAGTCGTACTTGCGCGCACGTTGCACGACCTCGAACCGCTCCATCCCTCGTTCGTCTCGGTGACCTATCGCGGAGGACGCGAGTCGCGCCAGCGCACCTTCGACCTCGTCACCCAGATCGAGCGCGAGGGCCAGCTCACGGCCATGGCGCACTTGATCTGCGTGGGCCATTCGCGTGCGGAGATGCGCGACATTCTAAAGAATTACCTCGACGCGGGCGTCACCAACGTCATGGCGCTTGGCGGTGACATTCCCAAGGATGACGCACTGGCGAGCTCGGAGTTCGAGCACGCAATGGACTTGGTCGAACTCGCGCGCGAGACGGGCGACTTTTCGATCGGCGTCGCCGCACACCCCCAGGGCCACCCTCGCTCCGAGGACCTCGCCACCGATCGCTATTTCTTGGCGAAGAAGTTGGAACTCGCGGACTTCGCCGTCACTCAATTTTTCTTCGAAGCCCACGAATGGACCCACCTCGTTGCGGACCTGTCGGAGCGTGGTCTCACCAAGCCGGTGCTGCCCGGCATCATGCCCGTCACGACCCTGGGGGGTATTTCGCACATGGCGACGATGGGTGCGCGCGTTCCCGACGAGCTCGCGGAGCGTCTCGAGTCAGCGCACGTGCAAGGCGGCCCACGCGCGGTACGCGCTGAGGGCATACGTGCGGCCGTTGAGTTGTGCGAGCAAGTGCTCGACGCCGGGGCGCCGGGGCTCCATTTCTATACGCTCAATCGCTCGACCGCCACGCGTGAGATCTATTCGTCGCTGACCCATTGAAGAACGGCCGTGCGGGCTTTCGGCTTGGAAACGAGTCACCGAAGGGCCGTAGGATGGGTAAATGGCTGAAAAAATAACTATGAACGCTGATGGCGTCCTTAACGTCTCTGACAACCCGATTATCCCCTTCATCGAAGGCGACGGCATTGGGGTGGACATCTGGCCCGCCGCCAAACTCGTGCTCGACGCGGGTGCCAAGAAATACGGCAAGACCATTGAATGGAAAGAAGTACTCGCGGGTGAAAAGGCGTTTAACGAGACGGGCGAGTGGTTGCCCGAGGCGACGATTACCGATTTTCGTGAGTACCTCATTGGTCTGAAGGGGCCGCTCACGACGCCCATCGGCGGAGGGTTTCGGTCTCTTAACGTCGCGCTACGTCAGATTCTCGACCTCTACGTGTGTCTACGACCAGTGCGCTGGTTCCAGGGCGTGCCCTCACCGGTCAAGCACCCTGAACTCGTGGACATGGTGATCTTTCGTGAAAACACTGAGGACGTCTACGCCGGACTCGAGCTTGAGGCGGGTACCGCCGAAGCCGAGAAACTACGTTCGTTCTTAAAGGACGCCTACGGCTGGGATATCCGTGAGATGAGTGGCATCGGCATCAAGCCCATATCCAAATTCGGCTCCGAGCGTCTGATCCGCGCCGCGATCAAGTACGCGCTCGAGCACAAGCGCGAGTCGGTCAGTTTGGTGCATAAGGGCAATATCCAGAAGTTCACCGAGGGTGCGTTCATGAAGTGGGGCTACGAGCTCGTGCGCAACGAGTTCGCCGACGTGGCGGTGGGCTGGAACGATTGTGGCGGGAATCCCGGGTCCAAGTTGCTCGTCAAGGACTCCATCGCGGACATCACGCTCCAGCAAGTGCTCACGCGTCCCGCCGAGTTCTCAGTGATCGCGACCATGAACCTCAATGGTGACTACCTTTCGGATGCTCTGGCGGCCCAGGTGGGTGGCATTGGTATCGCACCGGGAGCCAACATCAACTACATCTCGGGTCACGGTATTTTCGAAGCGACCCACGGCACCGCACCCAAGTACGCGGGACAGGACAAAGTGAATCCTGGCTCGGTGTTGCTTTCGGGCGTGCTCATGTTCGAGCACCTGGGTTGGACCGATGCCGCCGACGACATCGTTCGTGCGATGGAAGCAACGATCGCCGAGAAGATCGTCACCTACGACTTCGCGCGCCAAATGGAAGGGGCGACCGAAGTGAAGTGCTCGGAGTTCGCCGCCGCCATTGTCGATCATCTGTAAGCATTCAAAAGGAGCATCATGAGCACCCCCGTCAACGTCACCGTGACCGGCGCCGCCGGTCAGATTGGCTATTCACTGTTGTTTCGCATTGCGTCGGGACAATTACTCGGCCCGGACACGCCAATAATTCTTCGGCTCCTCGAGATCGAGCCCGCGATGAAGTCACTCGAGGGTGTCGTCATGGAGCTCGACGATTGTGCGTTCCCGTTGCTCGCTGGCATTGAAGCGACGAGTGATCTCAAGCACGCGTTCGACGGCACGAACTGGGCACTGCTCGTTGGTTCGATCCCTCGCAAGGCGGGCATGGAGCGAGGAGACCTGCTCAACGTCAACGGCGGTATCTTCAAGCCGCAGGGTCAAGCAATCGCGGCGAACGCAGCGAGTGACGTGCGCATCCTCGTCGTTGGCAATCCCTGCAACACGAACTGTTTGATCGCGCGATCGAACGCGCCCGAGGTTCCCGCTGACCGCTGGTTCGCCATGACGCGTCTGGATCAGAACCGCGCCGAGACCCAGCTCGCGACAAAGGCGGGCGCGCCAGTCGCGGACGTGAAGAATCTCGCTATATGGGGTAATCACTCGGCCACACAGTTCCCCGACTTCGGCAACGCCACCATTGGCGCGAAGAAAGCGACTGACGTCATCACCGATCACGCGTGGTTAGAGGGTGACTTCATCACGACCGTGCAAAAGCG
>PKZI01000181.1 GCA_003133005.1 Acidimicrobiaceae bacterium
GTGCCACTCATCGTCGCGGTCAACAAGATGGACAAGGCTGACGCGAACCCTGATCGTGTCCTACAACAGATCAGCGAGCGCGGCCTGGTGCCCGAGAAGTGGGGCGGCGACACGATCGTCGTTGAGATTTCCGCTCTTCAGGGCACGGGCATCGACGAATTGCTCGAACAAGTTTTGCTCGTCGCCGAGATCAACGAGTTAAAGGCGCGTCCTACGGGTCGCGCGGTTGGCACGGTGCTCGAGGCGAACCTCGAAGTCGGTCGAGGACCCGTCGCGACCGTCATGGTCCAAAAGGGCCTCCTCGAGGTCGGCGACCCCGTGGTCGCGGGCGCCGCGTACGGCAAGGTCAAGGCGCTCATCGATGATCAGGGTAAGCAGATCAAGAGCGCCGGCCCTTCGACGCCCGTGCAGATACTCGGTTTCAGCGAGCCACCCTTCGCGGGTGACGAGATGCGCGTCGCGCACGACCTCGGTCACGCTCGCTCGCTCGCCGAAGCGCGCGCACACCGCGCACGACTTATTGGTCACCAGCCCTCTGCTTCTGCAAGTGGCGCGCGACTCGAAGACCTCTTTGAGCAGATCCAACGAGGCGAGACCGCCACGCTCAACGTCGTCTTGAAGGCCGACGTGCAGGGTTCGCTCGAAGCGTGCACTGAGTCACTGCGCAAACTCGAGCGCGATGACGTCAAACTCGTCATCGTGCATCGTGGCGTGGGAGGCATCACCGAGAACG
Source organism: Acidimicrobiaceae bacterium (assembly GCA_003133005.1). Lineage (GTDB taxonomy): Bacteria > Actinomycetota > Acidimicrobiia > Acidimicrobiales > RAAP-2 > RAAP-2. Next base: position 734 of record PKZI01000181.1, read on the forward strand.
ACGTCCAACTCGCCAAGGCTTCGAACGCGACGATCATTGGCTTTAACGTGCGCCCCGACAAACGAAGCCGTGAACTCGCCGAAACTGAAGGCGTCGAAGTTCGTACCTACGAAATCATCTACAAGTTGATCGAAGAGATCGAAGCCGCAATGCTCGGACTATTGTCGCCGGTCTACGAAGAAGTGGTCACTGGTGAAGCAGAGGTGCGCGAGATCTTCCGCGTTCCGAAGATCGGAGCCATTGCCGGATGCTTCGTGCGCGACGGCGTTATCACGCGAGGCTCGAAGGTGCGCTTCCTTCGTGAAGGGACCATCATCTGGAAGGGTTCGATCACGTCGCTTCGCCGCTTCAAGGACGACGCCCGTGAGGTGCAGGCTGGCTTCGAGTGCGGTATCGGTCTTTCCGACTACCAGGACTTGAAGGAAGGCGACATCATCGAGACCTTCGAAGAGCGCGAGATTCCACGAACGGCCTAGGTCATGGCCCATTCGACCGGCGGTCGCCATCCGTATCCTCGCAGCGCGAGGGTGAACCAGATTCTTCGAGAAGTCATCTCGGACGAGTTATTGCGAATCTCTGACGTCGACGAGCGACTCGGTCTACTTACCGTGACCGGCGTCGAGACCACGCCCGATATGCGTCAAGCCATGGTGTTCCTCGACTCTTTGCGTGACGACGCCAAGGCAGCGCTCGAGGAGCATCGCGCGCAATTGCAAGCGGCGGTGAACGCGCAGACACGACTCAAGCGCACACCCAAGCTCTCGTTCATGGCCGATCCGGCCGTGGCGAGCGGGACCGCAGTCGAGGAAATTTTGCGTCGAACCCGCCATGACGACGAGTAACGGACTGCTGCTTATTGACAAGCCGCGTGGCATCACGAGTCACGACGTGGTGGCCCAGGTCCGTCTCGCACTGAGTGAGCGACGCGTGGGTCACGCGGGCACGCTCGATCCAATGGCGACAGGACTCTTGGTGCTCGCCATTGGTCCATCGACGAGGCTCTTGCGCTTCGCCCAGTCTGAGACCAAGCGCTACAGCGGTACCGTCACTTTCGGGGTGGCGACCGATTCACTCGACGCCGACGGCGAGGTTCTCGAGCGTCGTGACGACGTGACCCTCGACCCGATACGGGTGGACGCCGTGGCGAAAGAGATGTTGGGTCCCCAGGCGCAAACGCCCCCCATGGTCTCGGCGCTCAAGGTAGGGGGGCGTCGATTGCACGCCCTCGCGCGTCAAGGCGTTGAAGTCGAGCGCGAGCCTCGTCAGATTACGATCGACGATTTCTCGCTTCACGCGACCAACTTGCCCGAAGTGTACGAGTTCGACGTCACGTGTTCGGTCGGCACCTACGTGCGTGTCCTGCTGAGCGATCTCGCGCAGCGTCTCGGTACGATTGGTCATCTTTCTTCGCTACGGCGTCTTTCGAGTGGCGCGCATCGCGTTGAAGACGCGTTCACCATGGATGCTCTGACCGCGGCCGTGATCGAAGGGCGCGAGGTGTTGGGTGATCCGCGCCAGTTCGTGACCAACCTCGAACAGGCGCCCGTGAGCTACGACGAGGAGCGGCGACTGCGAATGGGCCAACACCTCGAGATTGACGCGCTCTACGAGGGATACGAGATCGCCGCGATCAGCGAGGACGGTTCCCTGGTGGGCGTACTTCGCCGACGAGGGGAGAAATGGAAGCCCGAAGTAGTGCTCACGACCGGCGCGTCGCCCGAGTCACGCTAGGTTGACGCCGATGATCCTCTTAAGCGACGCCGAACCACTCTCGGAACACCCCAGTGCGGTCGCGATTGGTGTCTTTGACGGTTTACACCTCGGTCACCAAAAGATAATCGCGCAACTGGGCGAAATCGCGCGTCGGCATAAGGCGCGTACGACCGTGGTCACCTTTGACCCGCATCCCGCCGCAGTGCTCGCGCCCGAACGAGCGCCGTTGCTCATTGGTTCGGTCGAGCAGCGCCTCGAGGGTCTGGAGCGACTAGGGGTCGAACAGGTGCGCATCTTGGGCTTTAACGAAGAGTTGGCGTCCGAGAGCGCTACCTCGTTCATTGAACGCGTGCTGGTCAAAGAGCTCGCGACCACGCACGTGAGGGTGGGTGAGGACTTTCGCTTCGGACACAATCGAAAAGGCGACGTGGCACTTCTCACGTCGCTCGGTGAGACCCATGACTTCGTCGTGCACCCCGCGCCCCTGTACGGTGACGCGTTTCGTTGGAGTTCGACGTCGGTACGTGAAGCGCTCCAGTCCGGTGACCTCGCGACGGCGAATCGAATTCTCGGTCGGCCCTTCACGTTGCGTGGTGTCGTCGTGCACGGCGATGAGCGCGGTCGCGAGATCGGCTTTCCCACGGCCAACCTCGGTTTCTCGGACCGTCAACTCCTTCCCGGCCTCGGCGTCTACGCCGGTGCGGTGCGCGTTAGTGATCAGTGGCACGCGGGGGCGATTTCTGTGGGGACCCGTCCCCAGTTCTACGACGACGGTTACGTGCTCGTTGAGGTTCATCTCCCGGGTTTTTCGGGTGATCTCTACGACGCGGTGCTCGACGTCGCGTTTTTGGAGCATTTGCGCGACGAACAGACCTTTGAGGACCTTGATGGTCTCGTTGCACAGATGAGCCGCGACGTGACCCAGAGTATTGGTCGTTTTGAGAAGTTTTCACCTTCTGAGACCATCCTGCTAAGATGAATACTCGGTCAGCGACGCTGATCATGTGGGTCGTCAAGTGGGCGGCTCGCGCCAAGACCCCCGACTCATAAGGCATAGACGTTATGGCTGAGAAGCAGCAAATCATCAAGGACTTTCAGACACACGCGACGGACACCGGCTCGCCGGAGGTTCAAATCGCGATTCTGACGGACCGGATTTCGCATCTCACCGAGCACCTCAAGGTTCACAAGGGTGATCACCACACCCGCCGCGGACTCATGAAGCTCATTGGTCAACGTCGCCGTCTGCTCGATTACGTGCAGCGCGGCAATGTCGAACGCTACCGCGCTCTCATCGGTCGTCTCGGCATTCGTCGCTAGCCGATAGATTCGCCGACGTCGTCGGCGGGTTCAACATATCCGAAGCCTCGGAGGCCAGTGGAGAACAGTCGCTCGCGCGAATGTTGCCCACTGGGATCCGGGCGGAATGTTGCTACATACAAGGAGCATTTCCATGACTGACGCAATTCGCGTAAGTAGCCCCATCACGGGCACCGACAAGACAATGAGTTTCGAGGCGGGTCATCTCGCGCAACTGGCCGACGGCGCAGTACTCGCGCGCATTGGCGACACGATGCTGCTGGCGACGGTCGCCGCCTCGCGCTCAGTGCGCGAGGGGACCGATTTTTTCCCGCTCACCGTGGACATCGAAGAGCGCGCGTACGCCGCGGGCAAGATTCCCGGAGCGTTCTTTCGACGCGAAGGAAAACTCTCAGACCAGGCGATCCTGATTTGTCGCTTGATCGACCGACCACTTCGCCCCTCGTTCCCGAAGGGCTTTCGCAACGAGGTCCAGGTCGTCGGCACCATCTTCAGTGCCGACCAGGAGAACCCGCACGACATCCTCGCGATCAACGCCGCCTCGGCCGCGCTGATGATCTCGGGCATACCCTTCGACGGCCCCATTGGCGCGGTGCGCATGGCCTACACGACCGACGGCGAGTGGGTGCCGCACCCCACCTTCCAAGAAGGTGACGCCGCGACGTTCGAACTCGTGGTCGCGGGTCGAGCACTCACTGAGTCCTCCGAGAGCGACATCGCGATCATGATGGTTGAAGCAGGTGGTACCGAGGGATCATTCGAGAAGTACGCCGACGGCGCACCCAAGGTCAGCGAAGACGTCCTGGCCGCCGGACTCGAGGCGTCCAAGCTCTGGATTCGCGAGGCGGTCAATCTGCAGCGCGAACTCGTAAAGGACTTCATCGCCGCACGTGGACCCCTCAAGCCACTCGAATTCGTGGCCCAGCTCGACTACCAAGACGACGTCTACGCGCGCGTCGAGGCAGTGGGCGAGAGTGCCGTCGCCGAGGCGAACAAGCTCACCGCCAAGACCGAGCGCAATGACGCGCTCGCCGCCGCGACCACCTCGATCATCGAGCAGCTGTCCTTGGAGTTTGAAGGACGCACGAGTGAGATCAAGGCTGCCGTGAAGTCGCTCACCAAGAAGTTGGTTCGTCGACGAATCGTGGATGAAGGTCTGCGCATCGACGGGCGAGGTATCACCGACATCCGGCCATTGTCGGCCGAGGTGGACCTCTTTCCAATGACCCACGGCTCCGCGTTGTTCCAGCGAGGAGAGACCCAGGTCGTGAACGTGACGACGCTCGGCATGCCGCGCATGAAACAGCAGATCGACTCGATCACGCCTGACGAATTCCGTCGCTACATGCACCACTACAACTTCCCGCCTTATTCAACCGGCGAGACCGGTCGCGTGGGCGCGCCCAAGCGCCGCGAGGTGGGTCACGGAATGTTGGCCGAACGCGCGCTCGTACCCGTGTTGCCGAGCGAAGAGGAGTTCGCCTACACCCTTCGCGTCGTCTCTGACGTCATGCAGTCCAACGGTTCGACGTCGATGGGCTCGGTGTGCGGTTCGACACTCTCGCTGATGGCAGCGGGTGTCCCGATCAAGGCGCCCGTGGCGGGCATCGCGATGGGCCTCGTCTACGACGACGGAAAGTACGTGACCCTGACCGACATCCTGGGCGCGGAAGACGCCTTCGGTGACATGGACTTCAAGGTCGCCGGCACCGCGGACGCGGTCACCGCACTGCAACTCGACACCAAGATCGACGGCTTGCCGGCGGACGTGTTGTCGAAGGCTCTGCACCAGGCCAAGGAAGCGCGACTGACCATTCTTGACGTGATCACCGCGACGATTCCCGAGCCGCGTTCGCACGTGGCCGATGTCGCACCCAAGATCGTCTCGATGGAAATTCCCATCGACAAGATCGGCGAAGTCATTGGGCCGAAGGGCAAAGTCATCAACACCCTTCAGCAGGAGACGGGCGCGGACATCGCGGTCGACGACGACGGGGTGGTTGGCACGGTGACCATCGGTGCCAAAGACGGACGTGCGGTCGAAGAGGCTCGTCGACGAATTGCGCTCATCCTCGACCCCCCGACGCCCGAGGTCGGCGCGACCTACCCGGGCCGTGTCGTGAACATCG
>PKZI01000212.1:0-5203 GCA_003133005.1 Acidimicrobiaceae bacterium
GACTTCTTGTAGATACGAAGTCCGGGCTTGGAGACGCGCTTGATACCAACGATGGTCTTTCGTCGGTCCTCTGAGTACTTGAGTGCGATCTCGAGTGTCGAACCAGGCTTGTCGTCGGACTTGGTCACGGTGAATCCCGCGATGAAGCCCTCCTTCTCCAAGACCTTGGCGAGGTTCTCCTTAAGCTTGGAACTCGGCATCTTGACGGTGTCGAACATCGCGGAGTTGGCGTTGCGAATCCGCGTGAGCATGTCGGCGATGGGATCAGTCATTGTCATCGCTGCCCCCTACCAACTTGCCTTCGTCACGCCCGGCACCTCGCCGGCGTGCACCATCACGCGCAGGCAGATGCGGCACAGACCGAACTTGCGATACACCGAACGTGGCCGACCGCATCGCTCACAGCGCGTGTACGCGCGAGTCGAGAACTTCGGGGTCTGCTGTTGCTTAATGCGAAGGGCTTTCTTAGCCATGTCTATCGATTCTCCTGCTTGAAGGGAAAGCCGTACGCGCGAAGAAATGCGCGTCCTTGCTCGTCGTTGGTCGCGGTGGTGACGATCGTGATGTCAAAGCCCCGCGGTGCGTCGATCTTGTCGTAGTCGACTTCGGGAAAGATCAGCTGGTCGTTGACCCCGAACGTGTAGTTCCCGTGACCGTCGAAGGACTTGGGCGAGAGACCACGGAAGTCGCGGATACGAGGAATCGCGAGACTGAGCAGGCGATCAAAGAACTCCCAGGCGCGGTCCCCTCGCAGGGTTACCTTGACGCCGATGGGCTGTTCCTCACGCAACTTGAAACTCGCGATTGACTTCTTCGCGCGCGTCACCACGGGCTTTTGACCGGTGATCAGTTCGAGGTCGCGTTGTGCACCCTCGAGCAACGACGCCTGTTGGGTCGCGCGACCGACGCCCGAGTTGAGCACGATCTTGGTCAGGCGTGGCACCTGCATGATGTTGTCGAGTCCCAGTTCTTCTTTGAGGGCTGGACGAATCTGTTCGTCGTAACGAACCTTGAGACGCGGACGGGTGGTCGTACTCATAGCGTCTCTCCGCACTTGCGACAGACTCGTACTTTGACGCCGTCGACGTCACGGTACCCGAGCTTCGCGGGACCCTTGTGGCCCGAACACCACACGGCGACGTTCGAGACGTGCATGGGCATGACCTTGTCAATGATGCCCGCCTGCATGGTGGCGCCGGCCTGCTTGGTGTGGCGCTTGGCGATGTTGACCCCTTCGAGAATTACCTTCTCGTTGGCGGGGAACGCCTCTTCGACCTTGGCACGCCAGCCGCGGAATTTCCCCGACAGCACGAGCACGTCGTCACCTTTACGAATCTTCATTACAGCACCTCCGGCGCCAGGGAAATAATGCGCATGAACTTCTTGTCGCGCAACTCACGACCGACGGGCCCGAAGATACGGGTACCACGCGGCTGGAGCTGGTCGTTGATGAGAACGGCCGCGTTCTCGTCGAACTTGATGTAGGAACCGTCGGGACGTCGACGTTCTTTAGAGGTGCGAACCACCACGCATCGAACGACGTCACCCTTCTTCACCGCGGCGCCGGGAATCGCGTCCTTGACGGTCGCGATGAACACGTCACCAATCGACGCGTAGCGACGACGCGATCCGCCGAGCACGCGAATGCACAGCACCTCTTTGGCGCCGCTGTTGTCGGCGACCTTGAGACGGGACTCTTGCTGAATCATCGCGCACGCTCCATGATCTCGGTCAGGCGCCAACGCTTGAGCTTGGACAGCGGACGCGTCTCTTGGACGCGCACGCGGTCACCGACCTTCGCCTCGTTCTTGTCGTCGTGCACGTAGAGCTTCTTCGTGCGCTGGACGGTCTTGCCGTAGCGGGGGTGACTCACGCGTTCGTTCACCGCCACCACGAGGGTCGAAGCCATCTTGTCCGACACCACGATGCCCTCACGGACCTTGCGTGGATTCTCTCGGGTTACGTCGTTGGTTTCGTCAGTCATGACTACTCACCTTCCAGTGCGGTCTCGGCGGCCGCGATCTCGCGCTCGCGCACGAAGGTCGACAGGCGTGCGATGTCCTTGCGCACCTCTTTGAGGCGCGCGGAATTGTCCAGCTGGCCGGTCGCCAACTGGAATCGCATGTTGAATAATTCACGACGGGCTTCGCTTAGTCGCTCGAGCAATTCATTGTCCCCGAGGAGACGAAGCTCCGCGACGCGATCGGCAGTCTTTGCCATTAGATGGTCACCTCCGGTGTGCCGTGGGTTCCGGGACGAATGACGAACTTGGCCTTGATGGGCAACTTCTGGATGGCGCGGTCCATCGCGGCGCGCGCCAACGCCTCGTCGACGCCACCGAGTTCGAACATGATGCGTCCCGGTTTTACGACCGCCACCCAGAACTCGGGGTTACCCTTACCCGAACCCATGCGAGTCTCGGCGGGCTTTTGCGTGACCGGCTTGTCGGGGAACACGCGAATCCAGACCTTGCCACCACGCTTGACGTGACGGGTCATGGCGATTCGAGCGGCCTCGATCTGGCGTGCCGTGATCCAACCGGCCTCTTGGGCCTGGATGCCGAAGTCACCGAAGGCCAACTCGACGCCGCCCTTGGCCATACCGCCCATGCGACCACGTTGCTGCTTGCGGTGCTTCACCTTACGGGGCATCAACATGATTACTCCGCATCCTTTCGAAAGTGCGGCGTGTCGGTGTGATCTTGGGCCGTGCGGCGCTCGATCTCTTCTTCCACGCTCAATTGACGCTCGACTTCATCGGTCGCGGCCAAGAGGTCCGCCGGGTTCACGTCAGCAATGGCGTCCGCGCTCGACACCTCTTGCTCCACGCGTCGACGTCCGCCACCGGCGCGTACGACGCCCTTGGGCGCCGTCGTTGACGCGCCCACCGGCACCGCGTCACCGGCCGCCATGGCCGCCTCGCGCACGATCTTCTCGTCGTTGGTCAATTGGTACGGCAAGATGTCGCCCTTGTAGATCCACACCTTGACGCCAATGCGCCCGGTGTTGGTGCGCGCCTCGCGAAAGCCGTAGTCAATGTCCGCGCGAAGTGTGTGCAACGGCACGCGGCCTTCGCGGTATGACTCACGGCGCGACATTTCAGCGCCACCTAAACGGCCCGAGGCCTGTATGCGCACACCGAGGGCGCCGGCCTTTTGGACGGTCTGGATGCCGCGCTTCATCGCGCGACGAAACGCCACACGACGCAACAACTGGTCACAGATGCCTTGAGCGATCAGCGCCGCGTCGAGTTCGGGCTGCTTGATCTCTTGGATGTTGAGCGAGATCTTGTTCTTCTGACCGGTGATCTTCTCCAGGTCCTTCTTCAATCGTTCGGCCTCGGCACCGCGTCGACCGATGACGATGCCCGGACGAGCGGTGTGGATGTCCACGCGAATCCGGTCCGAGTTACGTTCGATCTCAATACGCGAGACCGCCGCACTCTCGAGTTGCTTGGTCAAGTAGTCGCGAATCTTCCAGTCCTCGATGACGAGGTCCTTGTAACCGCGCTCCTTGAACCAGCGCGACTTCCAGTCCGTCGTGATCCCGAGACGGAAACCGTAGGGGTTTACCTTCTGGCCCATTAGTTCGTCTCCTCTGTGTCGTCATCGGACGCGGTCATGTCGCTCGCGCTTTGCTCGGCGACTGGTTCACCGGTCTCGTCGTTCGCCACCACTTCTTCGGGTGTCACTACGTCGGCCTCGACCATTTCGGGCGCCACTGCTTTGGTCTGGACCTCAGACTCGGCGTCAGACGTCGCGTCGGACGTAGCGTCGAACTCTTGGGCAACGGTCTCGTCCGTCTCGATGTCCTCGACGGGCGTGTGAATGGCCCCCGACTCGTTGTCAAAGGTCTCCACTTCGACTTCGTCGAGCTCGGCGTCGCGCGCCTGGGCCTCGAGGGCTTCGTCCTCGGCTGCTTGGGCGGCTGCGTTCTCGCGCTTGTTGAGACTGGCGGTCTGGTCGGCGCGGCGTCGCGATGACGACACACGACGTGCACGTGAAGCAGTTGCTTGGGCCGAACGAGCGCTGCGCACGATTTCGAGTCGCTCCTCGTCGAGTCGCGCGACGACCACTGTGATGTGACACGCGCGCTTTCTGATTGCGCCCGCGCGCCCGCGCGCACGAGGTGTGAAGCGCTTCATGGTGATGCCCTCGTCGGCGAACGCGGCCGCGACGTAGAGCTCTTCAGCGTTCAAGGCGTCGTTGTTGACGGCGTTGGCGACGGCGGACGCCAAGACCTTGGCGATCACGTCGGCGGCTTCGCGGGTCGTGCCCGCGAGGATCTCGCGCGCGGTGGTGACGTCCTCACCTCGAATGAGGTTCAGTACGACGCGGGCCTTGCTCGCGGACATGTGGTAACCGCGCAGCGTCGCGCGCGTACCCGCACGCTCGTTGGTCTTGGGACCGGTCATTAGCGCCTACCCGTCTTTTCCTGGCCAGCGTGGAACTTGAAGGTTCGCGTGGGCGCGAACTCGCCGAGCTTGTGGCCAACCATTGACTCACTGCAAAACACCGGTACGTGACGACGACCGTCGTGGACCGCGAAAGTGTGACCGACCATGTCGGGGATGACCGTCGAACGACGGCTCCAGGTCTTGATGACCTTCTTCTCGTTCGCGGCGTTCAGCGCGTCGACCTTCTTCAGAAGGTGAGCGTCGATGAAGGGACCTTTTTTGAGGCTACGTGACATGTTCTACCTACCTCCGCGAGCCGCGTCCACGGCGACGACGAATGATCAATGCGTCCGACGTCTTGGGCAGACGCGTACGACCCTCGGGCTGGCCCCAAGGAGAAACGGGGTGACGTCCACCGGACGTCTTTCCTTCGCCACCACCGAGCGGGTGGTCGACGGGGTTCATGGCGACACCGCGCGTCTGGGGGCGAACGCCCTTCCAGCGGCTGCGTCCGGCCTTACCGACCTTGATGAGTTCGTGCTCCGAGTTGCCCACGGTCCCGAGGGTCGCGCGACAGTCAATCGGCACTCGACGCATTTCGGTCGAGGGAAGGCGAAGGGTGGCGTAACCGCCGTCCTTGGCGACGAGCTGGACGCTCATGCCGGCNNCTGCGGGCCATCTTGCCCCCGCCGTTGGGACGCAGTTCGACGTTGTGCACCGTCGCGCCCGTAGGGATGTAGCGCATGGGTAGCGCGTTGCCGGTGCGGATGTCGGCCTTGGGTCCCGACTCGACGTAGTCGCCGACCTT
>PKZI01000212.1:5212-8503 GCA_003133005.1 Acidimicrobiaceae bacterium
ACGATGCGGTACTGCTGCTTGTGCCCACCACCGCGGTGACGCGAGGTCTTTCGACCGTAGTTGTTGCGACCGCCCGTCTTGGGCTTGGGGTCGAGCAACGATTTCTCCGGCGTCGACTTGGTGATCTCGGCGAAGTCCGAAACCGTCTGGAATCGACGACCGGGACTCGTTGGTTTGCGGTGACGCAGTGCCATGGCGGTCCTTAGTTCTCGAAGAGGTTGATCGAGTCACCTTGTTTCAAGGTGACGATGGCCCGCTTGGTGCCGGGGCGCGAGCCCACGACGTTGGTGCGACGATTGCGCGTCGTCTTACCCTTGCGGTTGAGTGTGTTGACGTTGACGACCTTGACGTTAAAGGCCTGCTCGACGGCGTTGCGGACGTCGATCTTGGTCGCGCGAGGGTCGACGACGAATACGTAGGTGTGATTGTCCATCAAGGCGTAGGTCTTCTCCGAGACCACCGGACGGATGAGAATGCTCATGGCGTCGCGCATTACTCGGCCCCTTTCGTGGTTGGCAACGTGGCGTCACTGAAGAGCACCCAGTCGCAGTCAAGGACGTCGTAGGCGTTGATCTCGCCCGCGTCGATGGTCTTGATGTTTTGCAGATTGCGGAACGCCTGACGTGCGGTGACGTCGTCGCGCCCGAGCACGACGAGGATCTTGCCCTCGAGACCGAGCGCGCGAAGCGCACTCAGCGCGTCCTTGGTCTTGGGGGTCTCCCAGCTCGCGTAGCCGTCGACGACCGCGACGCGTTCGAGCGACGCCCGGTCCGAGAGTGCCGAGTGCAGGGCGAGACGAATCATCTTCTTGGGCGTCTTCTGGTCGTACTTGCGAGGCTTGGGTCCGAGCGCAATGCCACCACCGGGATAGTGCGGCGCACGGATGGTGCCCTGTCGTGCGTTACCGGTGCCCTTTTGGTTAAACGGCTTCTTGCCACCACCGCGAACCTCTTTGCGGGTCTTGGTCGACTGGGTGCCCGCGCGCTTGGCGGCGAGCTGGGCCTTGATGACCTGGTGAAGCACCGCGACGTTCGGTTCGATGCCGAAGATCGACGGCTCGAGCGCGACGGTGCCGAGTTCGACGCCCGCGAGGGACTTTCGAGCGACGTTGTGCGTAATGGGTGCGGGGCGATCCTTCTTGACGGGACCGCGCAGCGTGTAGACGTCGCTCATCGCGTACCTCCGGCCTTCATCGGGTTCTTCACCGAAGTGCGCAACACGACCACGCCACCGCGTGGTCCCGGTACCGCACCCTTGACGAGTACGAGGTGACGCTCTGGGTCAACGCCCACGACTTCGAGGTTGGTGGTGGTGACTTGACCGCCGCCGTAACGACCGGCCATCTTCGTTCCCTTAAAGACGCGACCGGGCGTGGCGCACGCGCCAATGGAACCGGGCGCGCGGTGGTGCTTGTGGTTACCGTGCGCGGCGCCCTGACCGGAGAAATTGTGACGCTTCATGCCACCGGCGAAGCCCTTGCCCTTGGCGACTGCGGTCGCGTCGATCATCTCGCCCTTTTCGAAGGTGTCGGCGAGTATCTCTTGACCAATCTCGTAACCCGAGACGTCGTCGAGACGAAGCTCGACAAGTTTCTTGCCGGGCGTGACGCCCGCCTTCTCGAAGTGGCCGAGTTCGGCCTTGGTGAGCGTCGAGGTACGACGCGCTCCCCAGGTGACTTGCACGGCGGAGTAGCCCTCTTTTTCGGGGGTCTTCACTTGGACGACGCGAGCCGGGCTGACGCGTACCACCGTCACCGGGACGGCCCGATTCTGGTCATCCCAGACTTGGGTCATGCCCACCTTCTCGCCGACGATCGCTTTGGTCGCCACGTGTGCCTCTCTTCATAAAACTGCGCATCGGTTCGTCCGACACACAGACGCTCCGCCGGGCCAAAAGACCCGAACGGAGCGCTCGACTGGTTTGGTTCAGCGTTCCCGCAAGGGCAACTGAACACATCTGTTTGGTGGCCCACCCGTAAAACAGGGGGCTTTTAACAGTACATCACCGGGCCCCCTCGACGCAAAAGGCCGAGGAGGCCGGTGACGAACTAATTCTGGCGAATCTTTATCTCGATGTCCACGCCCGCGGGCAGGTCGAGTCGCTGGAGCGAGTCAACCGTCTTGGCGGAGTGGTCCACGATGTCGAGCAGGCGCTTGTGCACCCGCATCTCGAAGTGCTCGCGGCTGTCCTTGTGCTTGTGCGGACCGCGAACCACCGTGTAACGGTGCTTCTCGGTGGGCAGCGGCACGGGACCCTGGACGCGAGCGTTAGTGCGCTCGACCGTCTGGACGATCTTCGCCGTGGACTGATCAAGGATCCCGTGGTCGAAAGCCTTCAGTCGGATTCGGATCATTTGACGGTTGTCGGCCATCGTGACTACTTCAGGATCTTTACGACGCGACCCGAACCCACGGTGCGGCCACCCTCGCGGATGGAGAAGGTGAGACCCTCTTCCATGGCGATTGGCTTACCCAGGGTGACGGTCATCTCGGTGTTGTCACCGGGCATCACCATCTCGGTGCCCGAGGGCAACTCAATGGTGCCGGTCACGTCAGTGGTGCGGAAGTAGAACTGGGGACGGTAGTTCGCGAAGAACGGCTTGTGACGTCCACCCTCGTCCTTGGTGAGCACGTAGACCGACGCCTCAAAGACGGTGTGGGGCGTGATCGAACCAGGCTTGCAGAGCACCTGACCGCGCTCGACTTCTTCCTTCTTCGTACCTCGAAGCAGGGCGCCGAGGTTGTCGCCCGCGCGACCTTCGTCGAGCAACTTTCGGAACATCTCGATGCCGGTGACGGTGGTCTTGGTGGTGTCACGAAGACCCACGATCTCCACTTCGTCGCCGACCTTGACGATGCCCTGCTCGACCTTGCCGGTCACGACCGTGCCACGACCAGTGATGGACATGACGTCCTCGATGGACATGAGGAACGGCTTGTCCGTCGAACGAGTGGGCTCGGGGATGAAGCTGTCGACCGCGTCCATGAGCTCCATGATCTTGTCGCCCCACTCCTTGTCGCCCTCGAGGGCCTTTAGGGCGGAGACGCGAACGATCGGTGTGTCGTCGCCCGGGAAGTCGTAGCTCGAGAGGAGCTCACGTACTTCGAGCTCCACGAGCTCGAGCAGTTCCTCGTCGTCGACCATGTCGGACTTGTTCAGCGCGACCACGATATAGGGCACGCCGACCTGGCGCGCGAGCAGCACGTGCTCGCGCGTCTGGGGCATGGGACCGTCAGTGGCGGACACGACCAAGATGGCGCCGTCAACCTGGGCGGCACCGGTGATCATGTT
>PKZI01000101.1 GCA_003133005.1 Acidimicrobiaceae bacterium
TGCCCTTCTTCGTGGTGCCCGAGTGACGTGGGTACCAGATCGTGGGAACCTCCGCCGCGCGCCAACCACGCTTAAGACACGTAATGAGAAGTTCGGCGGTCTGGTACTGCTCCTGGGTGAGTCGATCAATCACGTCAGCCATCATGGTCACGCGAAGTCCACGGTAACCCGTGGAGGTGTCGGTGAGTTTTGCGCCGGTCATACGGTTCATGATGAACGAGAAGAAGAAGACCCCAGTCTTTCGAAACTTGTCGGTGGTCTTGTCAACACCGAGACGACGACTCGCTACAACGAAGTCGGCCTGATCGTCAATCAGCGGCGCAAGAACCTGGGGGATCTCCGCGGGGTCGTTTTGACCGTCCGCGTCGAGGGTGACGATGTACTTGACACCGTGGTCAATGCAGTAGCGGTACGTCACTTGCAACGCCACGCCGTGACCGAGGTTCACCGGGAACTCAATAACGACGACACCGGGAAATGATCGCGCAATCTCGGCGGTTCGGTCATCACCTCCATCGATGACCACGAGAGTGGTATAGGCCATGCCGTCAACCGACGTCGGCATCTTTTCGAGGACGCCAGCAATGTTGCCCTCTTCTTCGTAGGCGCAGATGGACGCCACGATTGGTTCGGGTTCGAATCCGGGGTACTCGTCGCCCATGCGCTTTAAGGCTTGGTCGATTGCGTAGGCGCGAAGCCGGGTGCTTCGTCGCTTCTCGAGATTGGTCGTGGCCACGATGCTCCTTAGAGAGACTTCGCCTGTGCGAACACGTTGATCACCATGGGTTCGAAGTGCTCGAAGGACTCTGGTTCGAACTCCGGGTCAAAGGCCTTCTGGTCCCACACGTCAGCGAACTTTTCTGCGAGGTCGTACCACGGCTCACCAACGTGTCTGGCGCGCAGATTCGGATCCATGCCGAGATACTCGTAGTAGTAGCGACCTTGGAAGTCTTGGTGGTACGCCACCATGCAGTACACCTCGTCACGTACGTAGGGACGCAGGATCTCGGCGGCAATTCTCGGGTGGTTCGGGACTGAAATCAACTTGCCAACGTCGTGCAAAAGCGACGCGACGATGACCTCTTCGTCCGCGCCGTCGCGCTCGGCGCGCGTCGCTGTCTGAAGGGCGTGTTCCATCTGGTTGACGGAAAAACCATCGGTGATATCACTCAGTCCCTTGACCATGGACAGAAGTTGCTGACCCACACGTGGTTGGGCAGAAATGGTCTCTTCGACGATGTTCGACCATTGTTCTCGAGTGGACACGTCCATGCTCGTGAAGGAACTCATCGTTAAATGATAGCGAACACGGCTCGTTAGCCCGGTGTCGCTGCGAGCACTTGGGCGGCGGTGAAATCACGATCGGCCTGAGCGTCAAACGTCGACGTTTCTGGTGTCATCAGGACCAGATCGAGCAGCGACGACAGGGATTTCAAAATCTCGCGAAGTTCGGGGGGAGGCGGAAAGTACTCGTCTTCGACGGTGACTGATTTTATGGACACGCCGTTGGTGGGGTGAAGTGCCTCAAGAACCTCGGTGACCAGTGATTCGGGTGCCGAGGCGCCGGCGGTCACCGCGACGGTGCCCTCGAGGTCGTCGGGGAGTTCCGCGGCACTGTTGATTCGCAGTACGCGCGGGCAACCCACGGCTTTGGCGGTTTCGCTCAACGCCACCGTGTTGGACGAGTTTGCCGAACCAATAACAATGACGGCGTCGGCGTGCGTGGCGATCGCCCGTAGCGCCGCTTGGCGGTTCGTCGTCGCAAAACAGAGGTCGCTGCGACTTGGCATCCAAATGTCAGGAATGCGCTCCTCGGCGTAGTCGCGAAGATGCTTCCACTCGTCGAAACTCAGTGTTGTTTGACTGAGCAGCGCGAAAGGACCTTGCTTCACGCGCATGACGTGGTCGATGTCACCCGTTGTCGTAATCAGGTGAACCGACTTTGGCGCCACGGCCATGGTCCCGACCGCTTCTTCGTGACCCTCGTGGCCCACGTAAAGAACGGTGTAACCCTTTTTCGCACGAACTTTAAGTTCGTGGTGGACTTTGGTGACGAGCGGACATACCGCATCAACGACCGTGCCACCCGCTTTTCGAGCCGCATTCAACACCTGGGGAGGTGAACCGTGTGCGCTCAACATCACCGGCGCGCCCGCAGGAACGTCAGCGACGTCGTCGACGAAGACCACACCAAGCGAGCGGAAATGCTCGACAACGAAGCGATTATGGACGATTTCGTGATAACAGAAGATGGGCGGTTCAAAGACCCGAGTCATCCAGTCGAGCGCTTTAATGGCCTTTTCGACGCCGGCGCAAAATCCCCGCGGTGCCGCGAGTACGACGTTTTCAACCTTCACGGCAAACAGCCTAGTGACGAGCGCTTTTCGATAGTGCTATGGGTTCCTTACAATGACTTTTCTCTTCAAGGGCGATCTTTTTACCACCATTAGGCTAGACCCGTGTCGGGCGCCCGAATTTCCTCAATTTCAGTTGATTCACCGGCGTCGTCGGTGAATCTCGTCGTGGGTGACGAATTGATCTCGGTGAACGGTCGCGAGCCCACCGACATCATTGAATACCAACAACTCATCGACGGTGAAGAGGTTGTGCTCGTCGTGAAACGCGAGGGCGAACCGCTGTCGCACAAGGTGACGATTCACAAAGAAACCGGCAAACCGCTGGGCCTCTCCATTGATTCAGCGGTGTTTGACCGGATACGCACGTGCGACAATCACTGTTCATTCTGTTTCATCTACCAACTTCCCAAGGGAATGCGTCGTTCGCTCTACGTCAAAGACGACGATTTCCGACTTTCGTTCCTCTACGGCAACTACACGACGCTGACACGATTCACCGAATTCGACCTTGAGCGTGTGATCGATGAGGGACTCTCACCTCTCTACGTGTCGATCCACTCGACGAACCCCGAATTACGCGCCGAGATGCTACGCAACCCGCGCGGCGCCACGAGCTTGCGTTGGTTACGAGAACTGTTACGTGCGCGCGTGGAGGTGCACGCGCAGGTGGTCGTGTGTCCTGGCGTCAACGACGGTGTCGAGCTCGAGCGAACGTTGCGTGACGTCCTTAGTCTTTATCCCGAGTTGGCCAGTGTGGCCCTCGTGCCCGTCGGCGTCAGCGCGTTCTCGCTCGAAGAATCGATGCGCCCGCACTCGCGCGACGAGGCTCTTGGCGTCGTGATGCTCGCCGAGCGCTACCAGAAGTTAAGCGAGGAACTACTCGGTCGCCAACTGGTCTACGCGAGCGACGAGTTCTACCTCGTCGCCGGGCGCACGCCACCGCCAGCGACGAGTTTCGCGTCACTCGATCAGGCCGAAAACGGCATAGGACTCGTCGCCGCGTTTCTCGAAAGTTTCAGCGGCGCCTTTGAGATGGAAAAACTCGGGACCGGCTTTTTCCAGTCGGTTGATGGCGCGCCCGCCTGGGGATATCGCGCTGAGCGCGCGACACTCTCAGAACCGCGCGAGACCAACGACGTGCTGGTCGTGACCGGTGAATACGCCGCGCCAGTGTTGCGTAAGCTCCTCGACGACCACGGTTACGTCGATGTTGAGATCCGCGCGGTAACCAACACCTATTTCGGTGGCAACATCATGGTCGCGGGTCTACTCACTGGCCAGGACCTCAACAACGCACTCGCTGACGTCCCTGAGTCGACACTGTGTCTCGTGCCCGACGTTTGTCTGTCGGAGGGGCGCTTTCTCGATGGCCTGACCTTGGAAGATCTTCAACACGAGGTGCTCGCCGTGCGAACGACCGGGCAAGATCTACGTCGAACCCTCGAGTCGGTGCGCGATCGAAGGATGGTGGCGTCGTGAGACGGCCGCAGGTCGTCGTGGTGGGCCGACCGAACGTTGGCAAGAGTTCGCTCGTCAACCGACTCGCGGGTAAACGACTCGCGGTCGTCGAAGAACACCGTGGGGTCACGCGCGATCGAAAGGCCGTCGAAGTCGAATGGCGCGGCTTGACGCTTGACGTCGTGGACACGGGGGGATGGCTCGAATCGGGGAGCGACCTCGAGGGAAAGGTTTCCGAACAGGCCAACGCCGCGCTCCAGAGCGCTGACCTCGTGCTCTTGGTCGTCGACGTCACGACGGGGCTCGTCGACGAGGACACCCAAGCCGCCCGCTGGGCACTGCGAAGTGGTCGGCCGGTCGCGCTCGTCGTGAACAAAGTCGATGACGTGCAGCATGAGGCGAACGCGTGGGAGTTCCTCCAGCTGGGCGCGGGCGAACCACACCCGGTCAGTGCACTGCACGGTCGTGGTTCCGGTGACCTGCTCGACTTCATCGTGGACGAACTCGGTGAACAACTTGAGATCGAAGAGGTGGCCGACGCCGACGATGATGGCGCACTACGCGTCGCGATCGTCGGGCGACCGAACGTCGGAAAATCAACTTTGTTCAATCAGCTCATTGGTGAGGAACGCTCCGTCGTGCACGACATGCCGGGCACGACACGCGACGCCATTGACACCGTCGTCGAGACCGAAGTGGGACTCATTCGTTTCATTGACACAGCAGGAATGCGTCGTCGCGCCAAAACTGAGGCGGGCCTGGAAACCTACGCGGTGCTGCGCAGTCTGGACGCGCTCGATCGCGCCGACATCGCAGTATTGGTCATTGACGCCACGATTGGCGCAACTGGACAAGACCAGCGGCTCGCCGAGCGGATCTCTGCGGCGGGTTGCCCTTCGCTGGTGGTACTGAACAAATGGGAACTCGTACCCACCGAAGAGCGAGTCGACGTGCTCGCGACCGTGGGAGAGAAGTTGGCCTTTCTCGGTGATGCGCCGGTCATAAAGACCACGGCTACGTCGGGTAAGGGCGTCCACAAGATCTTGCCCGCGTTGTCAATCGCCGCCGCCGACTACGTCAAGCGCGTGCCCACCGGCGCTCTTAATCGAGCGATTCGAGATCTTCAAATCAAGCAACCCGCGCCCACCGGAAAGATTCGTTACGCCGTCCAAGGCGCCACCGAGCCGCCGACGTTCACGCTGTTCGTGGCAGGTCGCCTGCCCGCGACGTATATGCGTTACGTCGAACGTTCGTTGCGCGAACGCTTCGAACTCGGCTCGACACCTCTGCGCGTGCGTGTACGGGTGGAATAGTGGCGCGGTGGTGCGAGAACTGTGACCGCCCTGTCGAAGGCAGCGTGTGTGACGTGTGCGGTGAGGAAGTCCCTGAGGTCGTCAGGGAACCAATACCGTGGATGTGGCGATTCTTCATCGTGTCGTCGGTGATCTACCTCGGTTGGCGCATCTATCAATTAGTTTCGTGGTTGTCCCATAGGAGGTTCTGATGCCTATCTACGCGCTCGGTGACCGCGTGCCCACGATTCATGAGGATGCGTTCGTGCACCCCGACGCGGTCGTCATTGGTGACGTCCGTATTGGTGCACAGTCCTCAATTTGGCCCGGGGCCGTCCTTCGCGGCGACTACGGCACCATCATCATTGGCGAAAGGACGTCAATCCAAGACGGCGCGGTGATCCACGCGGTGGCGGCGTTTCCCACCGTGGTGGGCAGTGACTGCGTCGTAGGTCACCTCGCACACCTTGAGGGCTGTGAGGTACACGATCGTGCGCTCGTGGGTAGCGGTTCTGTCGTACTGCACCAGGCGACCGTTCACAGTGGTGCGACGGTCGCCGCGGGGGCGGTGGTTCGTAATCGCACCGTCGTTCCCGAGGGAGCCTTGGCCGTGGGTGTGCCCGCACAAATCAAAGAGGGTGCGAGTTCCCAAGAGGCGATCGATGCGGGCGCGTCGCTCTATGTGCAAAACGGCCAACGTTACAAGAAGGAATTGCGACTTCTCTAAGAGTGTGAGAGCGCGACGAGCCGTTCGAGCGCGCTCGCCGCGGCGCCGCTTTCGACACTTTCGGTGGCGAGATCGAAACCTTCACGAAGACTTCCCGCCACGCCCGCGACCATTAGCGCGAGGCTCGCGTTCGCGCACGCGACGTCAAATACGGGACCAGGCGTCGCATCCAGGAAGACTCGTACCGCGTTGACGTTCTGCTCGATGCCGCCGCCGCGAAGTGAAGCAACGTCGTGGTGTAGACCAAGCTCTTGGGGCGCGTCGAGTACTTGGACCGTGACGCTGTCGGGTGTGACGATATGCAAGGTGGAGGGCGAACCGAGCGAAAGTTCGTCGAGCCCGTCATCTGCATGCACGAGGATCGCGTGTTGAATGCCTCGCGCTCGTAGTACGTGCGCCATGTTGTCGAGAAGGCTGGTCTGAGCAACGCCGATCAGCGATCGCTCGACGAGCGCGGGATTCGCGAGTGGCCCCAAAACGTTGAAGATCGTTCGAAAACCGAGCTCACGACGAATCGGTCCCATGTACGCCAGCGCGTGATGGAACATCGGAGCAAAGAGGAAACCTATTCCCGCTTCTTGCACGCAACGCTCAACGACGCTCGCCGGCACGTCGAGTTTTACACCAAGTGCCTCGAGGACGTCGGCGGAACCAACGAGCGACGAGGCGGCGCGATTGCCGTGTTTGGCGACGCGCACTCCACAACCCGCGACGGCGAGCGCGGCCATTGTTGAAATGTTGACAGTCTGAAGTTGATCGCCACCGGTCCCCACGAGGTCAATAACGCCAGA
The DNA here is from genome assembly GCA_003133005.1 of Acidimicrobiaceae bacterium. GTDB lineage: Bacteria > Actinomycetota > Acidimicrobiia > Acidimicrobiales > RAAP-2 > RAAP-2. Next base: position 6,626 of record PKZI01000101.1, read on the forward strand.
TCCCACCGAAAACGTCGTCGCCGAGGCCATCATCGCGTCGATGAAACCCGTCATCTCCTCGCCCGTTTCACCTTTCATGGTGAGGGCGGTGAGGAAGCTCGCGATGAGCACACTGTCAACTTGCCCGCTCAAGATCTCCGTGAGAGCGTCACGTGCCTGTTGACGTTCGAGGTTCGTTCCTCGCACGAGTGGATTGAGGACGTCGCTCGAGAATTCCGTACTCATCTGTCAACCCGATTACGACGCACCATGGCCATAAGTTACTCGCGAATGCTGCAGCTTCATCCAAGTACGATTAGTGGATGGCACCCACGTATCTCGACTCCATCGTTGATACGCACCGCTCACGCGCCGCGAGAGACGCGAGGGACTGGCGAGAGCGAGTCGACGTTGTCCATTACGAAGGACCTTCGTTCGTCGACGCGCTTCGTTCGACCAACAATCCCAACGTCGCCGTCATTGCCGAGGTGAAACGACGTTCCCCTTCCAAGGGATGGATCGACGAACACCTTGACGTGGCTGCGCTCGCTACCGCGTACGAGAAAGGCTCGGCGAGCGCCGTGTCAGTACTCACCGACAATGACTTCTTCGCGGGATCACCAAAGGATGTGGCACGTGTTCGCGAAGTCAGCACGCTGCCGATCCTTCGCAAGGACTTCACGGTCTGCGAGAACGACGTGCTCGA
>PKZI01000177.1 GCA_003133005.1 Acidimicrobiaceae bacterium
GCTTCATCAGGGATTATTGGAACAATCCGCGGGCCGAACCCTTCGGCGCGCGCCAGGGTTCGTAGCAACCTCGTGAAGCTCATGGTGGTCGAGACCTCAGAACCCTTTGATCCCTCGTCGAATTCACTGAGCGCGTCGTCGCCGGGCAGTGCGAGTGATTTGCGGATCAGCGTCGAGCGAACGGGCAGGGGTCCACCAAGGAGTCCGCGACGCTCTTGGAGGTAGCGGTACTCCTCGGAGTCCTCGGCGGGCCGGTAATAAGGAGGGTCGTCCTGTTCGAGCATCTCGTCACTTATGACGTCCTCGAGGTGCAGCCTCGTTCGAAGTGACACCAACTGCTCTCGGGTGAGTTTCTTCACTTGGTGGCTCGCGTTACGACCTTCGGTCGCGCTACCGAGCNNCCTCGATCTCTGGACCGAGCGTCCAACCCTTGACCGTGTGAGCCAAAACGACGGTTGGTTCGCCGCGGTGTTCGGTCGCCGATTTGTAGGCCGCGTACATCTTGAGATAATCGTGACCGCCTCGACCTAACTTCTGCAAGTCGTCATCGCTGAGATCGGCGACGAGAGCACGCAGTCGCGGATCTGGTCCGAAGAAGTGCTCGCGGATGTAGGCGCCCGATTCAACGGCGTAACGCTGGAACTCGCCGTCAACCGTCGAGTTCATCTTGTCGACGAGGACCCCGTCGGTGTCTCGCGCGAGCAACTCGTCCCAACCTTCGGCCCAAATGACCTTGATGACGTGCCAGCCGGCGCCGCGAAAGACCGCTTCGAGTTCTTGGATGATCTTGCCATTGCCGCGAACGGGTCCGTCGAGTCGTTGCAGGTTGCAGTTGACGACCCACGTCAAGTTGTCGAGATGTTCACGACCCGCGAGACTGATGGCGCCGAGCGTCTCGGGCTCGTCGGTCTCACCGTCACCAAGGAAACACCACACGCGCGAGTTCGAGGTGTCGTCAATCTCGCGGTGATGGAGGTAACGATTGAACCTAGCGTGGTAGATCGAGTTGATGGGCCCTAGTCCCATCGACACCGTCGGGAACTCCCAGAAGTCGTTCATCAACCACGGGTGCGGGTAACTGGTGAGGCCGTGACCAGAGATCTCGCGGCGAAAGTTCGTGAGATGCTCCTCGTCGAAGCGACGCTCGACGAACGCGCGCGCGTAGATGCCCGGCGACGCGTGACCTTGAAAGTAAATATGGTCGCCGGCTTGGCCGTGTTCTTTGCCGCGAAAGAAGTGATTGAAGCCGAGCTCGTAGAGTCCCGCTGACGACGCGTAGGACGCGAGGTGACCGCCGATGCCGTCAGCGCGGTGGTTGGCGTTCACGACCATCACGGCCGCATTCCAGCGAATGTACGCACGAATTCGCCGCTCGATGTCGACGTCACCGGGGAACCAGGCTTGGGCCGCTGCGGGAATGGTGTTTATATAGGGCGTCGAAACTTCGGGTGACATTCCCACGCCCAATGCGCGGGCGCGGTCGGTGAGCTTGGCGAGCACGAAACGGGCTCGTCGCTCCCCATAGGCGTCAACGAGGACGTCGAGCGAGTCGGTCCACTCCGACGTCTCCTCGGGATCGATGTCGGGGAGCTGCTCTACGTAGTCTTCCTGCATGGTGCCCCCTTGATCGTGCCCGTTCTACATGACGAGGATACGGCAGTAGCAAGGAAAAGTCCAGATAAGTGTCCCGTATAGTGGGACAGGTTGTAGAAGGGAGACGTCATGGCAACCTCACTTTCAAAAGGATTGGTCGTCCTCTCGGCACTGGCTGATGCGAAGGAATCCCGATCGCTGCGACAGTTATCCCAAGATACGGGACTCGCTCGCTCCACGGTGCACCGCGTGGTGAGCGAACTACGCGATGCCGGGCTCATCGAGTCGTCGGTGGCGGGCCACCAATTGGGACTTCGGCTCTTCGAGCTCGGTGGGAACGCACTTCGACAAAGTCACCTGGTCACCGTGGCGCGTCCCTATATGGAAGACCTCTACGAGCGCACGCGACGCGTCGTGCAGTTGGGCGTTCTCCAGGGTGGTGACGTGATGTACGTCGTTCGCGTCGGACGACAGGGTCACCAGTTGGTCGCGTCACCTGTCGCGGGTCGCATTCCGGCGAACTGTGCCGCGATCGGCAAGGCGATTCTCGCCTACGACGAGGCGTTGATCGATCAGGTCATTGCAGGCGGCTTGGAGCGCCGCACTCGCCATTCGGTGATCGACCCTTCCACCCTGCGCGCGGCACTCGCCGACGTGCGACGCAGTGGGATTGCCACAGAACTTGAAGAGGCGCGCATGGGGCTCGCGTGCATCGCGAGTCCGATCATCGTTGATGGCGATGTTCGCGCCGCGATCTCGTTGACGATGCCGGTCCAAGAGTTCGCGCCCCTCTCGCTCGGTCCCACGGTGAGAAACACGGTCGCACGTCTTTCTCGTGAGCTCTCGTCCAAGTCGGTCGAAGCGTGATCAACTTCGTCGCGCGTGATTCTCACTGAACCGCGTTACTTCTTTTGTCCGAGCGCTGCGAGGACTTCGTTTGCTGCGCGCCGTCCACTGACGAGAGCGCCCTGAATCGATGGCGATTGTAGATAGTCGCCCGCGAGTACGAGATCACCGCGCCGAGATGTCTTCGCCAATCTGAGGGGACCATCAAATCTTGGCAGTGCGTGAGCGACCACAGTCTTTTGCACGAGCTCGACGTCATTCGCGACCACGTCGTAGAGTCGCGCGACGTAGTTCGCCGCGGCGAGGTCGTGTTCGCGCGACTCGTAGGTGCCGTTCGCCGGCACTGCGATGAGACGGCGGGTCGACGGTGATCGCTCGCGCGCGACTGACGTGACGTCGAGTGCGCTCGAGAAGCGGCGCTCAGTAACGTCGATGCGCAGTCCGACGCCGCCGCACTCGTTCGGTACTGACATCCACCACGTTGTTTGGCCAAGCCACGAGGTTTCGGTCGTCTCGGCAAGGATGGATGCGGCGCTAGGGTCGGTCGCCACGATGACGCCGGCGCACGTGTAGGTCCGTTCTTCGGTGGTGACACTGGACCCAGTGACACCGTGAACCTCCTCGTCAACGTGGATATCGGTCGATCGAAGCCTCTCGGCGAGCGCCTGAGGAAGGGCGGCGATTCCACTCGGATGCGTACCGGGCCGGCCGCGAAAGAAGCTCCGCAACAGTAGTTGCGTGTAGTGCCACGAATCGTTGAGTCCGTCACGTAGCAACGTTCCTCGAAGGAAAGGTTCGATACATTCATCCACCATCGCGGTTGATATTCCCCACCTCGCCAGTCCCACTCGCGTGGGGCAATCGTCTTCTCCCAGAATGGCGGCAACGGGACCGAGGCCGCAATGGGCGAAGAGCTTCGCCGTTCGCGCGAGGTCGCTCGCGCGAAAGGTCCGAGAGGTCAGCGTGCGCAACGCCTCCAAAGGTGACCAACGAGGATCGACGATCGTTGTCGAAGAATTGCCGCGCACGAAACGCACCATTGGTTCGAATCGACGAAGATCGAATGATTCGAGGATCCCCGTCGCGACGAGCTCGGGGTACGCAGGGTTTATGAGTTGAAATCCTTCGTCGAGTACGAAACCATCGACCACACGCGACGCGAGGCGACCGCCGACTACGTGACTCTTCTCAAGCAACAAGACGGAAAGATCGTTGTCTTCAAGCACGCGCGCTGCCCGTAGTCCCGCGAGCCCCGCGCCGATCACCACCACGTCATAGGACGACATTGTTACCTTCTCGTATTCGATGGACACCCAGTCTTACAGCGTGTGTCCTAATTGGACCCACCGGTTTACCTTGACCAACTGAACCAACTGGCTCAGATGGTGCTTGCTCACCGTCCGACTTCTCAGACGACTTTCTGTCCGAGTTCTCGGTTCCGACCCAGTGCCCTCGTCACGATGTCGTGATGGTTGTGCGGGTGACGATCGGCTCTTCCCG
>PKZI01000067.1 GCA_003133005.1 Acidimicrobiaceae bacterium
ACTTCGAGCGGCTTCTGTCCTTCGCTGAACATGTCACCGAGATGTTGGGCGTAGTAATTCGCCAGCGCACGGGCGTCGACGTCCTCGCGTGAATACGTAAAGCCCGTGCCATCGGCCCAGCGGATGCCCGCCTCGCGGAGTCGGTCGAACTCGTTGTACTTTCCCACGCCCGCGAACGCAATGCGGTCGTAGATCTCCGAGATCTTGTTGAGCGATGCGGAGGGATTCTCCGCGACGAGTAGGACGCCAACTTCGTAGACCGCCGCGACCATGGAGCGTCCGCGTGCGATGCCCTTTTGCGCGAACTCCGCACGGTCCTTCGTGAGTTGTTCGGGTGAAACATAGAAGTAGTTGCTCATCGCAACGTCCCTCCGGGAACACCGCCGGACTGGGTCCTTCGATCGTTGATAGCGCGAAAACGTGTCGCGACGTCGCTCGACTCCAGCTCTTGGAATCCACTCGCGGTAATGGTGACCATCATTGGATAGATGTTGCGTACGAAGTCAGGTCCCCCGGTCGACGGGTCGTTGTCGCCCGCCTCGTAGATCGCCAGGGCACCGAGTTCGAGCGCGGCCTCGCGGTCGAGGTCCGAGCGAAAGCCCAGGCGAAGAGCGCCTTCGGCGAACGGCGTGCCCGAACCAATGGTCGCGAAATCGAAACGCTCGTAGCACCCGCCCGCCCCGTCGTACTCGAAGATCCGTCCGACTTGGTGGCTCGGGTCCCAGCCCGCGAGCAGGGGCAGGACAATGAGTGGCGAGCCGAGATTGTTTCGCTGGATGATCGGTGAGAGATAGTTGGCCTTACCCTCGAGGCTGAGCGCGGAATCGGTCATCTTCTCGTAGTGCTCAAAGGAGAGTTGCGCCATGCGGATGAACTCAATGCCGCGCGCCGCGGTCCCCGAAATCGCGAGGGCCGTGAATCGATCCGCGGGCTCGATTTTTCGAACGTCGCGACTCGCGATGTAGTTGCCCGTTGCTTGGCGGTCCCCCACCATGACGACGCCTTGGTCAAATCGCACTGCGATCACGGTCGTGGCGTGTGGTGAAAACTCGTTGAGAGCGTTCGGTGCAGTATTCAATCCCGCTGACTGCGCGTACTGGAAAAATGACGGACCGGGATCGCTGTGCGCGTCGTACAGCGGAAGACCCACAACTACTCGCCGCCCTTTTGGACGTAGTTGCGAACGAACTCCTCGGCGTTCTCTTCGAGGACTTCGTCGATCTCGTCTAAGAGGTCGTCGAGTTCCGCCTTTAGTTGGTCGCCCTTTGTCGCGTCGACGCTGACGTCACTCGTCGTATCTTGAGTGCGTTCGTTACGTTGTTTTTGGATTCGCTCTTGTTCAGTCATACATCTGTTCTACCTGTCTAGTGCTTCGAGAAGTTCGCCTACCGTCGAACTTAGTTCGAACAGGTCCTTCGTAAGTGCCGCGGTGCCTCGAAGAGGATCCATCATGGGCACTCGCTGCAACGGACCGTCGCCCACGTCAAAAACTACCGAATCCCAGTTTGCGGCGGCGATCTGGTCTGGGAAGCGCGCCACGCACTGTCCGCGGAAATAGGCTCTCGTGGTCGCGGGAGGGTTGTGAACCGCTTCACGAACTTCATCATTTTGTAACAGTGAGCGCAGACCTACCCGCTGGGCCAGGGATTTTTCGGGTCGCAGGTCATGGTACTGAAGGTCAATGGCGCGAAGGCGTGCGTCGTGGTCGCTCAGATCATGGCGGTCTCTGATACCGCTGACGATGCGCCATTTGGCGACCCAGTCCACGCGGTCCGCGACGCTCTCGGTGTCGTCGCGTACGCCATCGAGCATCTCGCGCCACTGGCTCAGCACGAAGGCGACCTCATCGGGCGTCGCCACGGCGCTCGCTCCCGTGCGAAGTGCGTAGTCACTCGCCACGTGCCACAACTGATCTTGGAAGTCCCAGGCGCTACGCCACTTACCGTCCTCGCAGATCTCGACGGTCTTGAGTGAAACGTCCAGCGAGTAAGACCGCACGGCGCGCACGGGATGACGCGGGGCGCTCGGAAAGAGATCGGGCCCCTCGTCTTCGAGGGCGGCGAGGAGCAACGCGGTCGATCCCAGTTTGACGAAGGTCGCGGTCTGACTCAAGTTGGCGTCGCCAATGATGACGTGCAGACGACGAAATCGCTCCGCGTCGCTGTGGGGTTCGTCGCGCGTGTTGATGATGGGGCGTTTGAGAGTTGTTTCAAGACCCACGACTTCTTCGAAGAACTCCGCTCGTTGACTCAACTGGAACGCCGGATCGGCGTCTTGGCCGTGGTCGGTTTCGGCGCCCACCTTGCCCGCTCCCACGATCACCTGACGTGACACGAAGTGTGGCACCATCGCTCGAATGACGTTGGAAAAATCGACGTCGCGACTCAGCAAATAGTTCTCATGGGTGCCGTAGGAGTTTCCTTTGCCGTCGGAGTTGTTCTTGTACAGCGTGATGGCGTGGGCGGCGTCGAGTGACTCGTTCGCCACCACCATGGCGCGGCGCATGACCTCTTCGCCCGCGACGTCGTACAGCGTCGCTTCGAGGGGACTGCGACATTCGGGCGACGAATACTCAGGGTGTGCGTGATCCACGTAAAGGCGTGCGCCATTGGTGAGCACGGTGTTCGCGAGATGCGTCTCGACGACCGGCGCGAACGACGTCAGTCCCGGTAGCCCCCTCGCGTCGAGTTCGGGTGTCTCACCGTGGAAATCCCAGTTGATACGAGTGCGACCTTGTTGGGCGTACGCGTTGACGATGATGCTCGACGCGGTGATCGGGTCCATGTCGGGACCCCCCGCGATGCCGTACTCGGTCTCGATCCCGAGGACCTTCGCAATAGCCATCGTTCCTAGAGGTACTGACCAGTACCGACGTGTTGAATCGAGCGACCACCCTTGACGTCGGTCTCCTCGCGATTGATGAGGGTGCGGATGAAGATGATCCTCTCGCCCTTCTTACCCGAGATGCGCGCCCAGTCGTCGGGATTGGTGGTGTTGGGAAGGTCCTCGTTCTCGCGGTACTCCTGGCGAATCGATTCGAAGAGGTC
>PKZI01000075.1 GCA_003133005.1 Acidimicrobiaceae bacterium
TCAAATCCCACCTCCTCCGCCACGGGATGTTTACGAAGGTAAGTTTCATCTAGTTACAAAACTCATCAAAAGAAAGCGTAGGACGCCGTTGCTGATCGATTGCCTTTGGCATGAGAGAAATCTCGGCGTTAAGGATTCGTCTACTGCTAATTGGAGATGGGAGTTCGATCCGTTGCGAGAGGCACAAAGAATTACAAGTCGCCAGGCGGCAAGGCGTTCAGATCATTCTTCGCGCGTCGATATGCGGCTCGCATCTTTGGAACTTCGATCGCGATCATGACAACCACGACGAGAGGAATAACCCACGCCCGAAGCTCATCTTGCACTACAGCGAGAACGACGACGAACAACGACAGGATGAAACCACTGAGCATTCCGAGAACGAGATAGCGAAACGACTTCATCAAATCGGCGGGCGTTATCGTACCGTCACGATCGCCGATTGTTCGATTCAGGACACGATTCGCATAGCGCTTTTGTGTCGGCCACATCGGTCGCGCCAGCGTGAGAAATTTTCAAAGCAGTCACTCGGCGAGGGAAATCGCCCGCCATTCGCACCGGCTGGAACTCCGTTCTATTGAACGAACGCAACTTCCATCGATAGGTTGAAACACTGGTGGCGCCGAGTGATCCATTTGAGTCTTCGACAAGGACAATTCAGTTATGACTGCTTGCGCTCAGCGAAGCGTTACGTTCAACGAGGGGATAGGTCTGTAACTGCTTCTTTCTTCGCTTCGCGTACGCCAACTGTAGAATGACAACGAGCAGTACGACAATGCCTACCAACATAACGGATGAGACGACTCCGAAAGCGATAAATAGTCAGATTCGAATGGCTTCCCTCTTGTACGTGACTCTCACTGATTCGTCGTCCCATGCAACGAAGTTCTCCGCGGGCTTCAGCTCGGGTTGCGACTGTCCGCCCCACGTCAACGACACCGCGTGTTCCACATCTTCACTTCACGCAAATAACGACAGCAGTTATCGCTGCGGACACTGATCTTTCGCATTTGCTATTGCCACGCCTCAATGAGATCGTCAGCAGAGAACGACATTGACGCTCCTTTGGCGCTCACCCCTGCGCGACCTACTGCAATGAGAGGAGTGAAATGATTGGCTCCGGGAATCTTCGCCACGTCGGCTGCCAGCGCTACGAGGTCCCCTTGACTGAACTGTTGGTTCTCTCTCCATTTGATTGACCCCGCAAACGAGATCGACCGAGATTTCGACGTCGAATCAGTCACGACAATATCGACCTCGGGAATATTGGTCCGCGTCCAGTATGCGCCGACCGCTCCTACCTTTACGCCCTGGACAGTCAAGAGGCGCTCAAGTGCTTGACGCACTATGGGTTCTACCGCTCTGCCTCGCCACGTCGTCCAATCGGTTCTAATTCGTTCAAGTACAAGGTCACTACGACCTCGGTCGATTTCGTCCAGATGACTGCCAATGAACCGCAGCCAGAACTGAAGATACGGATCAACTATTCGGTAACGAGGCTCGTTGCCCGGCTTCGTAGAAAGAGGAACATCTCTACTGACGATTCGCTTCGAGACGAGAAGGTCAAGGGAACGAGTAAGGCTGACGTCATTGAGTCCCTGTTGCTGATTCTTTATGTTGGTAAACGTGCGCTCGCCTGACCCGATCGCACCGAGCACGTCTCGAGCCAATGCGTCGGTAGGAAATTCCGCTTCGAGTGTTCGCGCTGCACCTGTCAGTAGGATTGATGCTGGCTCTGAAAGAATTGTTTCGAGGTACGCAAGCGCGCCATTTCCAGAAGGCCACTCATCACAAAGCATCGGCATGCCACCAGTGAGCAAATACCCGTCGAACGCGTCAGCCGCACTGGCCGCACCAATGATTTCGCCCACCTCCACAGGAGTGAGCGGNNCGATCGTGGGTGTTCAACATCTCCATGACTGCGAGATCGGACCCAACGAGGAGGAGCAGTAAAGGTTTCTTCTGTAGTACGCGATCCCACATCTTCTGGAACGTCGCCTCGATGCTCTCATCACCCTCAATGAGGTAGGGAAACTCATCGATGACAACGACAGACGGCTTGTCATCCGGCAAAGCAAGGGCGAGAAGCGAAAGGGCTGCGTCCCAGTCAGACAGTTTTGTTCCGGANNTTCTCTGTTTCCACGTCGTGAGGCTGTGAAGAACAGCGATGGGACCCCGGACCGCCTTAGAAACTCCTCTACGAGGCGACTCTTTCCGACTCGTCGTCGACCGCGTATGAAGAGCAATTTTCCTGGCTCGGGATCGTTTGCTTTTGCGCGAATCCGTTCGAGTGCCTGATCGAGTGCCTTTAGTTCTGTCTGTCGTCCAACGAATCCGGCCATAACTGTAGTTCCCTAGCTCAGCGTACTTATATTCATATTGCTTACATAAATGTTAGTAACATAAATGTAAGTAACATCCATAATAGTACGTTGCGAGACCGAAACGCTCGAATCGTTAGCTGGAGACCCCGCAAGAAGAATTATCTTTCAACTTGGGGCTTCAAATCACCCACTCGAGACCACTACCAACAAAATACCTGATCATTAGCTGTGTGGTCAAGACGCTCGAAAGTGCGTGGCTCGTTGCTAAACCGGATCAAATTGGTGACTCAGAACACAGTTAATTGCAATGCTCCCCGAGTTTCGTAAATACCCCGCCACGGGTTGTTTACGAAAGCGGGGCTCAACAAGTAACGAAACC
>PKZI01000016.1 GCA_003133005.1 Acidimicrobiaceae bacterium
GTCACGGTCGTGCCGGCCGAGTCGCTCGCCGTGCCCAAGGAGAAGGTCCCCGCGCCACCCGTGACCCATGTCTGGGACCCCGGCGGGGTCCAGGTGATGGTCTGGACGGCGGGATTAATCGTGATGGTGATGGGATTACCCGTCGTCAGAAGGTAATTGCCTGCGGCGGGACCGGTCGGATTGATGTAACAAGTACCGGTCGTCAGCATCGTCACCGTCGAGCCCGATACCGTGCACACATTGGTCGTGGTGCTCGCGAAGGTCACGGTCGTGCCGGCCGAGTCAGTGGCGGTGATCGTGAAGGTTCCTGCGCCACCAGGAACCCAGTTTTCACTTGAGGGCGACGTCAGGACGAACGTCTGGTTCGTGGCACCGATGCTGATATTGGTTGGCGTCCCACTCGTGAGTGCCCACGTCCCGCCGGCTGGCGCACTCGGGGTGATGGTACAAGTACCAATAGCGACCGCCGTGACCAAGGTTCCCGAAACCGTGCACACTGTGGGCGTCGAGCTGGCGAAGGTGACCGTCGTATTCGCCGAGTCGCTCGCCGTGCCCAGCGAGAACGTGCCCTCCAAATAGCCAGTATTGGCAAACGTCGAACGATCCGCCACGACCAATGAGCCAGCGGCGTCAGTAAGTGGCCAATAACCCGATGGCGTGAGGGCGAGGATGTCGGTGGATTCGTTGGCGGCGCTGCTCGCACCGTAGAGCGTCTGGACCTGGGCCAAGGTCAGTTGAGACGTAATGATCGCGGCCTGGGCCATCGAGCCGTTGAAATAATCAGGTACCGACTGGTTGTCGGGCCAGTACTGCAAGTAGCCAAATCCTATGTGCCAGTAGAAGGCGTAATTCTGCGCCGCTGTGTCGGCCGCCGCCGATCCGACGAGCGCGCCGTCAAGGTAGAGATCTTCTCCCGCGGGCCCGTAGGTGGCGACGACCTGGTGCCAAGTGCCGTTGTCCACCACCGCCGACGACGTCACCTCATCGAGGGCACCGCCATCGTTGATGGCCCACACGAGGCGACCAGACGAGTCGATGAAGATATTCCGGTCCCATGAGGCGGGTGTCACGCTGGACTGACTTGTCGTGGCTCCCGCGAGGGCACCTGGAGACGACGTGTTGAACCAAAGTGACGCCGAGAACGAACTTGGATTGTTGAGGGTGTTGGTGGTGACGATCGTCGAACCGGCCGTACCAGGGAAACTCGCTCCGGTGCCGCCCAGGGACGTGGGGCCTGCGACCCCCAACGTCTCGGCGCTGGAGCCCCAGGTCTGGGCACCAGGCGCAGTCCACGTAATCGTTTGGTTCTTACCCAAAACGGTGAACGTGCCGGTGGAAGATGTAACACCGTCGGTGGCATCGGACGCATAAATACTCACGGAACCTAGGGCACTGCCGGTCAGTGTCTCGCTTGCCGTCCCGCTCGTTTGGCTGAAACCACTCGTCGTGACGGCGCCGGCTCCTGAAATACTGAACGTGATCGCCGAAGTATCTGATGATTCAGCATTCCCGTACGCATCCTCTAGTGTCGCCGAAGCCGTACAGGTTGCTTGGTATTGGATTCCCGCGGTGCACGACGAGCCACTCTGGTTGATGTTGAGCACGAGTTGGCTCACGGGACCAGCGGCCGAGAGTTGAAAATTATTGCTCGTTGCTGAGGTCAGGGACCCGTAGTTCGCGACGAGTTGATAGTTCGTGCCCACGAGGCCCCCGAAAGTGCAGCCGGTCACGTTGACGACACCGCCGATGGCCGTCAGGTTCGCACAGTTCGACAAGGTGCCACTCGTGGACGTCAACGTGATGGCGGCGTTCGAGGTCGTGATTAAGTTCCCTGAAGTGTCCTGCACTTGAATCACCGGTTGGATGGTGAGAGCACCTCCTGCGACACCTCCGACCGGTTGTGTCGTAAAGACGAGCTGCGTGGCCGGGCCGGGTAGGTTCGGCGCGAAGCCACTACTCGTACCCGTCGCCGTGGATCCATTCACGGTTATCGAAGCATTGAGGTAAAACGTCGTCGTTTCAGAGCCAGTGAAAGTGCAGTTCTGTACTGACACGATGCCGCCAGAAGCGGTCAGATTGGTGCAAAGTTGGAGTACGCCTCCCGTGGCGGTGAGCGTGATCGAGGTCGAGGCGGCAGCGGTCACGAGATTGTTGTTCGCATCCTCGACGGCAATCACCGGCATGGTGAGAAATGCGCTTCCCGAAGCGCCCGCCGACGGTTGCGTGGTGAACACCAACTTTGACGCTACCCCTGTGATATTGAACGGGTTGCTCTGGATTGCGGCTGGTTTGGTCCCCGACGAAGCGGTTCCCGTCGCGGTGAGGGTCATGCCGTTGACGTAGGCACTGCCATGGCATCCCGTAATGAAGAAATAACCGTTGTTGAAGGTTGAGGTGCAATTCGAAAGCGTTTCACCCGAAGTTGTGGTCGTCAACGTAATCCCCACCGCCACGGGCACAGAATTATCGCCATTGACGACGACGTTGCCGAAGGAGTCCTCCAGGGCCACGACCGCTTGAGAGTTGGGCGACGTCGTATTGGCAATCGTGACCGTTTGGGTCAGAAACGGGGACGTCGCTGATGACGATGCCGAGCCAATTGGTTGCACGTAAAAGGAGATCTGTGTGGCTGGTCCGTATTGCGAAACACCAAAGGCGTTACTTTCACCCGTCACGTCACCGCTCGCCGTCGCGATGAGCACGTACTGGGTCGCCTGGTAGTTCCCGTTGGCCACGAGTTTGTATCCCCCGGCGAAGGCGCAACCAGTCGCCTTGGCGTACCCTCCCGAGATCGGAAGCGAGGTGCAGATGCCCGAAGCGGTCGACAACGTACCGCCCGAAGCGCTCAACGTCACCGTTCCAGTGCACGTCGTGCAGAGCGCCTGGGTCGACGAGTTGAGGACCTCCACCCACGGTTGTGTCGTCAGTGCAGCCCCGGAAACGCCACCTACCGGCTGATGGCCGGAAACAAAGACGAGCGAGTAGCCCTGGCCGCTGAGCGCAACCGGAATGCCATTGGAATTCTGACAATTCACTTGACCATTGACGTTTTCATAATCGTTCGTACAGGTGTTTTGCGCGCTGGGGGCAGTAGGAAGGCTGTTGTCCGTTGCGTAGATCTCGTGNNGTGCAGTTCGAGAACGTGACGTAACCACCGTTTTCTAGTCCCGAACAGCCCGATAGGGAACCCGACCCCGACAACACCGCGATCTGAAGCAACACCGGTGACAAGTCGGTCGATACCGGATTACCAGCGGCATCCTCGATTTCGACGACTGGCTGGAAGCTCAAGTTCGTTCCAGGATTGGAGGTCAATTGGTACGCGAGGGGCGTCCCCGACTCGGTGCCGGAGGGGGTGTTGATGATCTGCATCTGCGTCGCTGATCCCGTCGAAGCCGAACCCGTGAACGCTTGGGCCACGACGAAGCTCAAGGACTGGCTCGTGACGCCGGTGCCGATCAATTGGATGGTGAGCAACTGAGGAGCGCCGATGGCGCACGCGTACGAAGCGCTGAAATTATTGGAGGTGCTGCTCCAATACTGAATTGGCGCGGTGGTCGAGTAGTTGATGCTGTAGGTCTTGCCGCCTTCGGTCTCTTGGAGGCCCGACTGGTAGTCGGGGTAGTTCGCAGCCGCGACGACGCAATTGAAAACTGGTGGATCATTCTGTACCGCCGCGATGATGGTTTGGGCCGCCGTTTGGAGCGCGAGATTCTGGTTCGCAAGACTGCGGTGTTCCGCCGAGGCCGAAATAACGGTACCGAAGGCAACGAGCAACGACACCGAGGCGAGTCCTAGGACGACGAGTGCGACCAATACCTCAATAAGGGTGTCACCATCTTCCGAGCGGCGTCGAATGACCGGCACCATTCTCGGCATCGTGCGCTTCTCGTCGCGACCACGGAACATCACGCGACCCGCCGATCAGTCGCAGTCGCAGAACGGAAGGCAATCATGTTCAGCTGTTCCCGCCCGAAACCAGCAATCCGAAGGTGACGCCCTCAAGACCCGAGCCAATCATGTACGCCGTGAGCGAAGTGGGCATTGTCGCGGCGACGATAGCCGTACCGTTCTTTACGCCAGATGTCGTATGAAACGCCACCCCGGTATTTGGATTCGTCCCGTCTCCTTGGCAGACGACTTCAGTGTCGGTGGGAGGATTCGCGTAGAAATAACCTTGCGAATAAGCCGGTGAGAACAAGTTGTAATTGCTGTCCAAGTCGCCACACGTGTTTCCCACGGGGTCAGTCGTGGTATCCCACGGAAGGCCGTTGGGCACCATGCTGAGCGCCACATTCGAGGTCCATTCCAACGTTTCGTACGCTGCGGTGTTCTCGGCGTCGGCGCTCACCATTTCCCAACCTGTCGCGGGAGAGTTCTGCGAGTTCACTACTTGAATGTTGTTGAAGTAGATGATTGAAAAGTCATTGCCGTACGGGTCCGTTGGAGCGCTCGCTAGGTCCGTCAGGCCCGGAAACGCGGGTATACCCGTGTAATTATTCTGATCTTCGGTCGTTTGGTAGAGCGCAGGCTCCCCGGGGACACCGATATAGAACGGCACTCCGGTATAAGAGCCACCACTCAGGCTGTTTCCCATCGCCGCTTCGGGGTACGTAGGCATGGCGTAAGGAGCGACCGTGCCTCCCGTGAGACCGAGGCAAAAATACATCGTGAAGCCACCGGGAATTGTGGCCGACATCTCAAGTCCACAGTTACCCAGACTGGTTCCCGAAGGAGCGACGTAGGATTGGGCGGCGGTGAGGGCCGCCCCCGTCAGCGAAGAGAAATCAACGAAGCAAAGATTGTTGGCGTAAAGACCGGTGCCACTTTGTGCGAAGCCGCATGTCGTGTTTCCTCCGGTAACTGTTGGTGTGCTTTGCGAGCCCCCCGAGGTCGCCAGTGGGACGCCGACCAGATCGTAGGTATAACTTGACAGCGGTTCGGTCACGGTAAAGGTCACCGACGTGACGTCCGAAGAGGGCACCCAACCTGTCGAGGGGCTCGGTGAACCGGACGCGAGTGCGATGTTGATGAGACCTTCTCCCGGGGTTTGACCGCTGGGCGCGGGAAGGTCGACCGCGAGATACGTCGAGCTCTGGACGGGCGTCGATGAAGTAATTACGCCGCCATTGGTGATCACGCACTCCTGGCGAACCAGGGAGTACGTCATGCTCGACCCGGTCCCCGACGTCTGCTCCACGTACGAGACCATGTCCTGCAAGTTGTGGGGTGAGGCAGTACTCGGGTTCCACTCAAGTCCGAGCAATTGGGTACCTGAGCCGCATTGGCTCGTGGTTCCCTGCTGATCGGTAATGGACTCCGCTGCCTGGACGTCGCTCGAGAAATCCGCTGACACCACCTGGGCGTCGCTCGTGTCGGCGAGTCGATTCGAAACACTCGATTGAAGCTTTAATGTTGTCAATAGACCATAGGAGAGCGCGCCGACAACTAAGGGAAGAATCGTCACCACGATAAGCAACTCGACGAGCGTGAATCCCTTTTGGTCCGCATCAAACTCTGGATTCGTGCGTCGTCGATCGCGCCAAGCGACGCGTCGCTTGGTCGTGTGCGAGACCGGCCCAGTAAAACGACGGTTCCTCACGCAACCTTGACCTGATTGTAAATGCCGTACATGGCTGATATGAGGGCAACGGCAACGAAACCCACGATGACACCCATCACCACAATGATCGCCGGCTCGAAGAGTGCGGTCGCCCGATCCAACTTTGTCTCAAGCTCGCGGTTGTAGTAGTCAGCCGCGACCGCGAGTTGCTGATCGAGGGTTCCCGTCTCTTCGCCCACTCGGAACATCTGACGTGCCGCGCCAGGGAAAAGCCCCGTGCGGGCAATGGGCCCAGCGAGTCCTTGACCCTGCATCATCGCGTCTCGGACCTCGTTGAGGGCCTTATGAAACACGGCGTTGTTCGCAGAATCCGCGGTCACCGCCATGGAACGTGGAAGGTCCACGCCCGCTCGCAGCATCGACGAAAGGATTCGACAGGTCCGCTCAAGTACGGCTGTCTGGGTGAGCTCACCAATGACGGGGAGTTTCAGCATGATCGCGTCCAATTGGGCCCGCCCCTTGGTACTTCTTCGCATGGCGATGAAGCCACCGACAATGAGAAGTACGAACAGTGCTTCCGCGTACCACCAATGTCCGATGAAGTTGGCGATTGCGATGAGCATTCGCGTCACGAGAGGGAGTTTGGCGTGCAGCGACGCGAAAAATACCTTAAATCGTGGCATCACGAAAACGGCGAGCACGAGGACCGTGACAACCGACATCGCCGCCACCACCGACGGATAGATCAACGCGGAGGTGATTTTGGTCCTCGCCGCCTGGTCGCGGTCGATGTAGTCCGCCAACTGATTAAGGACTTGATCGAGGTTCCCGGTCAACT
>PKZI01000052.1 GCA_003133005.1 Acidimicrobiaceae bacterium
TTCAAGCGACCCGCCATGACCGGCGCGTCGTTGGCCGCGTTCGCCATCTCGGCGTCGATCTTCGCGATGTTCCTCTACTTCACCCTCTACATCCAAGACGACCTCGGCTACGGTGCCTTGGCTTCGGGCGTGCGCTTTCTTCCCCTCACGGCGCTCGCGTTCGTCGTCGCGCCAATCGCGGGCCGACTGACCGTAAAGGTCCACGCGCGCTACATGCTCGGGGCGGGACTCCTGCTGATCGCCGCCGGTCTCTTCGTCACGGGCTTCACCCACGCGGATTCAACATGGACCGTGCTGTTGCCCGGCTTCGTTCTCGCAGGCATCGGTATCGGCGTCGTGAACCCCGTGCTCGCCTCCTCGGCGATCTCAGTCGTACCGCCCGAGCGAAGCGGCATGGCGTCAGGAGCGAACAGCACCTTTCGCCAAGTCGGCATCGCGACGGGCATCGCCGGTTTAGGCTCCGTCTTTCAGTCACAGGTGCAGAAGAAAACAGTGGACGCGTTACACGCCACGCACATGGGAACCGCCATCGCCCTACGAGGCGGCTCACACCTGCGCGAAGCCATCCTCGGCGGCGACGTTCGCCAGGTCGCCGCGAAATTGCCAACGTCGGCCCGTACCGTGCTGTTGGACGCGTATCGCAGCGGCTTCTCCTCGACGCTCAACACCATTGTGTTGATCGCCGCGATCATCGCGCTGGTCGGGTCGATTGGCTCGTTCGCGCTCGTTCGTCAGCGTGACTTCGTCCCCAGCGTCGGAGCGCCACCCTCGCACTAGTGACAGCGCTCACTCGAGAACCCGAAACGTCGTCGCGTCGCGTCGAATCTTGACTGAGTCAAGATTTTGATATAGTCCAGTTCAGTGACTTTCACACCCGCCGAAGTTCTCCGCGATCGCGGGATTGCAGCAACCGCCCAGCGACTCGCCGTCTTGCGTGCGGTCGCGAACTCGCCTCACATCACCGCCGAGGGCGTGGTGGCATTTGCGCAAGCCGACATCGGTGCGATATCACGACAAGCCGTGTACGACGCGCTGGGCGTGCTCGTGAATAAAGGTCTCATCCGGCGAATCCAACCCGTGGGATCACCCGCGCTCTACGAGGACCGCGTGGCCGATAACCACCATCACGTGATTTGTCGCATCTGCGGCGTCGTCGCGGACGTCGATTGCGCCGTTGGCTCGACACCGTGTCTTCGCGCGGCCGACGACATGGGCTACGAAATCGACGAGGCGGAAGTCGCCTATTGGGGTCGTTGTCCCACGTGCCAGGCCGAAGGTCGAACCACCACCGTGCTCGATACGCCGAGCAGTCGACGTCAAAACCAACGCAGGACAAGACCAGAAGAGTTACACCCAACCCACACAGCAAAACCGGAGGAGATTTCACGTGCCATTTGAAGATTTCGTAGAGAACGAAGAGACGAGGCCCGAAGAGCCCAAATGCCCGTATCCAATGGGCGGGTTCACGCGCCTCGCCGACAGTCAACCCAATACCCAATGGTGGCCCAACCAACTCAACCTACGCATCCTGCACCAAGGTCAACCTGCGGCGAACCCCATGGACGCAGACTTCGACTACGCGAAGGAATTTAAGACCCTCGACCTTGACGCGCTGAAGAAGGACATCGAAGCGGTGATGACCAACTCGCAGTCATGGTGGCCGGCGGACTACGGACACTACGGACCGCTCATGGTCCGAATGGCGTGGCACAGCGCGGGAACGTACCGCATTGGTGACGGTCGCGGCGGTGCGGGTTCGGGCGCGCAACGATTCGCACCACTCAACAGTTGGCCCGACAACGTCAACCTCGACAAGGCCCGTCGGTTGCTCTGGTCGGTCAAGCAGAAGTACGGCCGCAAGATCTCATGGGCCGACCTGATGATCCTCGCGGGCAACGTCGCGATTGAGTCCATGGGACTGAAGACGTTCGGATTCGCCGGCGGTCGCGTCGACATTTGGGAACCCGAGGAGGATGTGTACTGGGGACCCGAAACAAAGTGGCTCGGTGACGCACGTTACAGCGGCGACCGTGACCTCGCGGACCCCCTTGGCGCAGTGCAGATGGGTCTGATCTACGTGAACCCCGAAGGTCCCAACGGCAACCCCGACCCGCTACTCGCTGCGCGCGACATTAGAGAGACGTTCCGTCGCATGGCTATGAACGACGAGGAGACCGTGGCGCTCATTGCCGGCGGTCACACGTTCGGCAAGACGCACGGCGCCGCCGACGGCGCCCAGTACAACGGACGCGAGCCCGAAGCCGCCGACTTGGTGGACCAGGGCCTCGGTTGGACGAACAGTTTCGGTACGGGCAGCGGTGTCGACACGATCTCGAGTGGTCTCGAGGGCGCGTGGACGACCGAACCAGCGAAATGGGACAACAACTTCTTTGACAACCTCTTCGGTTACGAATGGGTGCTCACCAAGAGCCCCGGCGGCGCATCGCAATGGAAGCCCAAGGACGGCGCCGGAGCCGACACCGTTCCTGACGCACACGACCCGGCGAGACGACACGCCCCCACCATGCTGACGACGGACTTGGCGCTTCGCTTTGACCCGACCTACGAGCCAATCTCCAAGCGATTCCACGAGAATCCCGATCAGTTCGCTGATGCGTTCGCCAAAGCGTGGTTCAAACTCACGCACCGTGACATGGGTCCGTACGTGCGAGGTCTTGGCGCTCTGGTGCCGGCGCAGCCCCAGATCTGGCAGGACCCGATCCCCACACCGACACAGCCCCTCATCGACGGCGCGGACGTTACCTCGCTCAAGTCGACGATTCTGGCGTCGGGACTGTCCGCGGCCGAGCTCATCGCGACGGCGTGGACGTCAGCGTCCACCTTTCGCGGGACCGACAAGCGCGGTGGAGCGAACGGCGCACGTATTCGCCTGGCTCCCCAGAAGGATTGGGAGTCAAACGAACCGGCCCAGCTCGCCAAAGTGCTGGCCACATTAGAGAGCGTCCAGAGTGACTTCAACAGTGCTCACGCGGGCGCCAAGAACGTCTCGCTCGCCGACCTCATTGTGCTCGGTGGCGACGCGGCCGTCGAACAGGCGGCGAAGAACGCGGGTTTCGACGTCGTCGTGCCATTCTCGCCGGGCCGAGGTGACGCGAGCCACGAAGAGACCGACGTTGAGTCGTTCGCGGTCCTCGAACCACGCGCCGACGGGTTCCGCAATTACGTGGGCGCTGGACTTCCCGTCACCGCGGAGGAAGCGTTGATCGAACGAGCGCGCATGTTGAACTTGAGTGCTCCAGAGATGACGGTCCTCGTTGGTGGACTTCGCGTGCTCGATGTCAACTACCAAAAGTCGTCGCTCGGTGTCTTCACCACGCGGCCGGGAACGCTCTCGAACGACTTCTTCGTCAACCTCCTCGACATGGAGACAGAATGGCAAGACGCGTCAAGCGACGAAGCGACGTTCGAAGGCCACAGCCGCAACACTGGTGCGCTCAAGTGGACGGGAAGCCGCGTTGACTTGGTCTTCGGTTCGAACTCGCAGTTGCGCGCGATCGCCGAGGTGTACGGGTCAGACGACGCACAGGCGAAGTTCGTGCACGACTTCGTAGCTGCGTGGCACAAGGTAATGAATCTCGACCGATTCGACCTCGACTGAGTACAGCTTCGTAACTACGACAATCTGGTTGGTTAACCGACGCCACCGACGACGGACTCGCGTGGCGACGCAGTCCGTCGCGCGACGCGAACAAATAACCACGTCAACAGGAGAAAAACGAGCGACAAGAACGACTCGATTACGAAGGTACCCGAGGACGTCGACGACGACGATACCGCCGTGGCCAGCACCACCGCATCATGTCGCGACGGGTCGACGACACCGCGCACAATGGTGCCGGGTCGAGAGAACGACGTCATCGATCCAATGAGTTCCTCGTAGCGAACACCGGCCACTCGATAACTACCGTGACAGGTGTAGTCCGCGGCGTTACTCCCGCTGCCTCCGAGGTTCCCGAAACATTCAGTCACGCTGACCGCGACGGGAATCCCATGGAGTTTCAGTCGACTGATACGCGCATTGTCGTTCGCAGTCGAGACGAAGCTCACCACCAGCACCACTGCGAAGATCACCAGACCGAGCGCGCTTACGACGAGCCAGAACTGTCGGCCGACGCCCGCAACTGCAGGACCTCGCAACGAGGAGGTCGCGGCGGCGCTAACGCGGGGTTGAACCTCCGGATTCTGGGGAAGGGCGTCGTCGCGCTCCACGTCGTTCACTGAACCTCGTCGTCTCTGTATCGCACTTTTTAAGGCCGACTCCCACTGACGTCGCGCAAGCTTCGTCGCAACTTTCTTGCCAACACTACCGAGCGCGAGAACATCGGAGAAACAGACAACGACGCCAGCGAACAAGCACCCGACGCCACTCAATGTCGCCGCGCCTCCGCAGTGTTGAGCGCGAACTCCTTAACTAATTCACCCCTAGGTCTTAGCCAGTTCCTTCTTCGCTCTTAGGTGGGCACGGCAGTATGTACCCGTCACCAAATAACCCGACCACAATCCCCCTAGAAAGGAACAGGTGTTCCAGTCAAACGACTGGTTCAAGACAAATGATTATTTTCTACCTCACCATCCCATTCATGATCCTGGCTCTCGGTGTCGCCGTGCTGCCACTTACCTGGGCACTAAAGCACCACGAGAATTGGGACAAATCCCTCGTCACGGTTTCGGACTTCGAAGAAAAAGAACTCGAACTGGTCGCCGCCTGATACATCGACATCCTGTCGTTCCTCGACGCGGGCGAAGTCTCCACGGAGATTCGCCCGCGTCGCCCTTTACTGTGGGGACGATTGACCCGGCAGTAACGTCGACCGTTGGCGGTCGGCGCCACAAGGACTAGTCTTCGAATCCGAGGAGGACTATGACAATTGCGACCAAAGTCACGGGTGAGTTCGCTCAACACGTAACGATGCAACTCGACGACGGCCAATCCGTATTTTCTGATGCCAAGAAGTTCCGCTGGAAGACGACCAACGTGAAAATGGAAACCCGCCTTACCACGCCCGGCGGGGCGGCCGACGACGCCAACCAGCAAAGCAAAAAGGGAGGCGGTCTCCTAAAGGCCGCGCTATCTACCGCGACCGAGGTTGCCAAACGGGCTCTCGCGGGACAAAGTCTGGCGTTCCAGTGGTTTAGTCCAACGGGTGGATCGGGACTCGTCACGATGGCGGGAGAGGTCCCGGGACAGATAAAGATCGTCGAACTAGACGGCAAGACGGGATGGTTCACCGAAAGTCGAGCGTTCGTCTGTGGCGAATCGAGTCTCAAGTACGACATCTCCTTTAACGGGTTCAACCAAGGTCGCCGATCGCGCAACGGATTTATTCTCGAACACTTCACCGGCAAAGGCACGCTCGTCATTGGTGGTGGAGGAACGCTCTTGGAATTGAACCCCGCTGACTACGGCGGAAAGATTCAAGTCCACGGTGGGGCGGTGGTGGCGTTCGCCGACTCGGTCACCTTCGGCGTCGAGATGGTGGGCGGATTTAATGCGGCGACGATGATGACCGCAGTGTTCGGAGGCAGCGGTCTTAATCTCGTCACACTTACTGGCGACGGACCCGTGTTTCTCCAAGCAACCTTGCACCAAGAGTTCGAAGACGACGAGAGGGACAACGAACAAACACGAAGTTCTGGTCGCGAAGGATTACTCAGCAATCTTTAATAGAAGACTTCCAATGAAAAACAAGGAGAAGAAGAATGGCACTCGTTGACAAGATGAAGGCGCAAGCCGCACAACTTGCTCAAAAGGCACAAGAGGCGGGAAAAGCGGGTCAGGCAAAGCTTGAAGATGTCCAAGCGAAGCGGCGCGCGGACGGACTCCTACGCGATCTTGGTGCCGCCGTGTATGCGCAGAAGAACGGCACCGCCACTGACGCAACGGCTGGCGAAATTGATCGACTCGTTGGTGAGCTTCAGGCGTACGAGGCCGCGAACGGGAAAGTCGACGATGGCGCGACGCCGACCGACGAAACCCCAAGCGACGAGACACCCGAAGGTGGTTTCAAACTCTAGATCGCCGGCGGCGGTGTAGGAGTGCGAAACGAAGCGACGTACACCCGCACGGTCAAAGACCGCTACGTATGACGTTTCTTGGAATCAGTTGCACGATCATGAGCGTGCGCTTGCTCTAAGTACTCGTTCCAAGCGAGGAGTTGGAGGTCCTGCGCTTCGTCGGGTTCGGTGACGACCGCTTCGTTTTGAAGGGCTGGCTGCTCGTTGAGCAGTTTTCGCCACATATAAATGGCGTAGCCACCAAATATTGGCCACTCAAAAACGTACGCCCATGAAAGTTCGTTCCCGCTCAGGGCCCGCTCAAGTTCGAAGACGAACGCGGAAACACAGATCAGTTCGGCTAGCGCGAGACCCAAGTGGACTCTCCTTCGCTCCTGTCGTTCAGTAGCCATACCCAGCACGCTAATCCTGTCGTGTTTATTTGAAAAAATCGTGACGAATCATGCTGCGTGCAACGACAATCGCCGTCCACCTAGGAACCAAGGAGTTAGGACGTGGAGATGTCGCCGCCTCGCTCACTGTGCTGAAGGAACAGTAGACCGACGAGGAGAAATACGACGACGCCTACGCCTACGCCAAGTGAAATCAACGTGTCGTTGAAGTTCGTTTGTTTGAGTGCCGTGCTCAAAGTTAAGTGCGCAGACGAACTCAAAATATCCCTGACGCCCGCGAGAATGCCAATAATGAGAAACGGTTTCACGGGGAAGATTGCCGTTCGCACGTGTCCGTACACGGTGTGCGCAATGTCCAAGAGAATAATGACCACCAGAATTCCGTCGATGGCCGCGACAACGGACTGGGGAAACGCGTTCCATTGATTGAAGAAGTTGACGACCGTCCGCACAAGTACAACGCCGGCGACCAACAAAAGGCTGACAGTAATCAGATATTCAATCGCCGCAATCAGCCAATAGAAGACGCCGTCAGTCGAGACGCTCTTTGCCTCGGGTTCAACCTTCTTCGCGACCACGTGCAAAACGTTAGTCGGGTGACGCGACGAATCAGCGTTTGTTCCTTAGGGGGTTCGTTCTTCGTCCGGCGTCTTGTCACTGGGACGACGCCCCAAGATTCGCAATATAAACGTTCCAAATTTCCCGAGATTCTCACTTCTAGAACCCGAAGCCTCGTGATCCACTCGTGAACCATACGTGCCCCCGCTGCTATTCGTCAGACCCGCCAAATGGATATCGTTCGGCTCAGCGCCCTTTGGAACTTTCGCCAAACGATGACGTACTTTCCTTGGTTTATCGCCGGCTGAACCCATTATCCAAGCCTCCCACAGTCCCGATGAAATAGCGATTCGGCGTCCAAATACGCCACGCTGCGGGAAACGAAGTCAACCTCAATTACCTCCGGGGTCATTAGGGTGACCAAAAGAAAGGTTCACAATGAGCGAAGCTTCTGGTGCCGTGCACCTTAACAATCACCACCGCGACACGTTGATGTCGATTTTTCAACATCCAGCGAGTCACAACATTGACTGGAAGGCCGTGTTGTCCCTGCTCAACGCAGTGGGAACCGTCGACGAAAGCTCTGACGGTAAGTACCACGTCGTACTCGGGGGCGAGCAACAAACCTTTACCCGGCCCCGGGGCAAAGACATCGACACTCAAACCGTCGTCGATCTTCGCC
>PKZI01000109.1 GCA_003133005.1 Acidimicrobiaceae bacterium
GCCGCCTTGCAACAAGGTCACGTGCACGAATGACGCACCCCGACCGACGCGACGAACGTCAGTGACGATCTCTGCGGGCCCCGGATTTGGTGAACCCACGTAATTCGTGGTGATCGAGGTCGTATGCAAGTGGAGCGCGCCCTGCGCGGACGCGGCGGCGAGGGCGCCATTCGAGAGGACGCACTGCAAGTAACCCCCATTCGGATGACCCATCACCGAATAGAGGGGCGAAATGTCGACCCCAAAGTGATCCTCGGCGATTGGCTCGACTGCGGCGGCGTCTCGCAAGGCAACGTTGAGCGAGTTGTTCGACACGAAGCAACACTAACGGTCACGCGAAAAGCACCTGTAGATTTGAACGAACGAGAGAGGGTCATCATGCAGTCCGTTCCGCATTTCATCAACGGTAAACACATCACGCAGTCGGGTCAGTTACCGGTACACAATCCGGCGACGGGCGAGGTGACGTCGATGGTGCCAGTCCCCGACGCCACCTTCGTTGACGACGCGCTGCGAGTGGCACAAGAAGCGGCGCGTTCTTGGCGCGAGTCCTCGCTCTCGGAGCGGACGAACATCTTGTTCACGCTTCGACACCTCCTGGTAAAGCACGCCAGTGAACTCGCCTCCATCATTACGAGCGAGCACGGAAAGACGCTTTCGGACGCCCACGGCGAACTCGCTCGAGGGCTAGAGAACGTCGAATACGCGTGCGGCCTCACCGAACATCTGAAGGGTGGGTTTACTGACCAGGTCGCTCAAGGAGTCGACGTGCACTCATTTCGCGAGCCAGTCGGCGNNCCGAGCGCGACCCGTCGGTGTCAATTCGTCTCGCCGAATTGCTCCTCGAGGCGGGTCTTCCTAAAGGAGTGTTCAACGTCGTCCACGGCAACGCCACGACCGTCAATCAACTGCTCGAACACCCGGGTATCGACGCCATCAGCTTCGTAGGTTCGACGCCAGTCGCACGACACGTGTACGAAGTCGGCACCGCCCATGCCAAGCGAGTGCAGGCCCTTGGGGGCGCGAAGAACCACATGGTGGTTCTTCCCGATGCGGACCTTGACATTGCCGCCGATGCGGCCGTCAACGCAGGATTCGGGGCCGCGGGAGAACGTTGCATGGCGATCAGCGTGGTCGTCGCCGTGGGTTCAATCGCCGATGAGCTCATTGCAAAGATCACCGATCGCATGGACAAACTCAAAGTCGGTCCCGGAGACGATCCCGCAAGTGACTTCGGACCCGTGATTACCCAAGAGCACCGTGACCGCATTGTCGAGTACGTCTCGTCGGCGACGAAGGACGGAGTCGACGTGGTTCGCGACGGTACCGCGCTTGCGAAGGATGCTGGATTCTTTGTCGGTCCCTGCTTGCTCGACGGCGTGCGACCTGGTGTCAAATCGTACGATGATGAAATTTTCGGCCCAGTCCTCGGCGTCGCTCGAGTGCGAACGTACGCCGACGCCGTCGAGTTGATCAACGCCAATCGTTACGGCAATGGCACGGCGATCTTTACCAGGGACGGCAACGTCGCGCGCCTCTTCAGTCGCGACGTGCACGTGGGGATGATCGGCATCAATGTACCGATTCCGGTACCGGTATCGAGCTACTCCTTCGGGGGCTGGAAGAACTCGCTCTTCGGTCACGCACACATCTACGGTCCAGAGGGATTCACGTTCTACACCCGAGCGAAGGTCATCACCACGCGCTGGCCACAGCCGTCGGACTCCCAGATTGCCCTGGGGTTCCCCACGCCCCGCTAACTCGTGACGCACGTCACGCGCCAGGTCCTTGATTGGCTGGGGTCGGGCCTACGCGAGGCGTTCGCCATGGTGTGGGTCACGTTCTGGCCCCTCGTGCTCGGCTTCGCGGCGTCAGGCCTCGTCCAAAGCATGATCGCGCGAGATGGTCTTCGTGCGAAACTCGGTACCACCTCGGTCTCGTCAGTGTCGCGCGCCACGCTGCTCGGCGTCATCTCCTCGTCGTGCAGTTACGCCGCGAGCGCGATGGCGAGGACGCTCTTCGCGAGAGGCTCTTCATTCACGAACGCAATGATCTTCATGGTCGCGTCAACCAATCTCGTGATCGAACTTGGTCTTGTCATGTACTTCCTCCTGGGTTGGCAGTTCGTCGTTGCCCAACTCGCCGGCGGCGTGATAATGGTCGTCGGACTGGCCTTCGCCACACGGTGGTACTTCTCACCGAGACGAGAAACGGCGCTTCGCACGAAGGTCCTCAGCGAGAGTCCCGCGCCCGCGGTGACGTCGTTGACCACGCGACAGCGACTGCGCGATCCGCGCTACTACCGCGAGGGTGCGCGTTACGCGCTCGGCGACGTCACCATGCTGCGCAAAGAGTTGCTCGCGGGTTTCGTCGTGGCGGGATTTCTAAGCGTGCACGTGCCCAATGAGTGGTGGTCCCACGTCTTCACACAAGGTCACGGCAACTGGGCGGTGCTCGAAAACGCGGTCGTCGCTCCGCTGGTCGCGGTGGTCTCTTTCGTCTGTTCGGTCGGCAACATTCCACTCGCGGCGGCGTTGTGGATACACGGCGTCGCGTTTGGCGGCGTGATCAGTTTCATCTTCGCGGACCTCGTGACGCTGCCTCTCTTGCTCATCTACCGACGTCTCTATGGCCGGGGTGCTGCCCTGCGACTCTTCTTCTTGTTGTGGCCCCTCATGAGCATCGCGGGCGTGCTCGTCGATCTGGCGTTTCGCTCAACCAAACTGCTGCCCTCGACTCGTCACGCCGCCGCACTCAGCGGCCACTTCGCCCTCGGCTGGACGCTCGCACTCAACTGCCTCGCCCTCCTGTTCGCGCTCGTGCTCTGGCGACTCGCGCACCATCACGATGAACCCATAGGGGCACGAGACCCCGTCTGTGGGATGCACGTGGACACGAGCGCACCCGTCGCAACAAGAACACGAGACGGCGTGACCTACTACTTTTGCTCGCTACGTTGCGCGGAGTCTTTCGAGCGGGGCGACGGCGCCATGAAAAAAGACGTGTTGGGCGACGCCATCGATCCAGTGTGCGCCATGGCGGTGGACTCGCATAGCGCCCTGTCGGCAAGGGGCCGCGACAACGTGACGTATTATTTCTGCAGCCCCGGATGTCGTGCGACGTTCCTCGAAGAATCGAGCAATCCCCCGGGCTCGTCGCCTATCACGCTAGGACCAAAACCATGAGCCGACAACACACGAGCGTTCGTTCCTACGGGGTCTTAATCGATACGAATCGAATCGCGCTGGTGCGTTCGTCGAACCCTCGCCACACGCCCGCGTTGTGGTGGTTGCCGGGTGGCGGCATCAAGTTCGCCGAGAATCCTCGTGACGCACTTTTCCGCGAATTCAAGGAGGAGACCGGTCTCGAGATCCGCGATCCCCTCTTACTTGACGTGACCAGTGATGTACGAACGCGCGATAACGGCGACCAGAGTCACAGTGTGCGCATCATCTTCACCGTTGACCTCGCGGGGGGTGAACTGCGCGACGAGATTCATGGCACGACCGACCACGCGGCTTGGTTTGGTCTCGACGAACTCGCGAACCTCAACGTCGCGGAGTACGCGCGCGACGCAATCGCGTTGGCTCAACTGAAGTAGAGCGCCGGCATCTCTCGCTTGAGGAACTTGCCGGCGGGATTTCGTGGCAGGGGTTCGTTCGTGAAGGCCACCCGCGTAGGAATCTTAAAACTCGCGAGGCGCGACGCGAGGTAGGTATGCAACTCATCCTCGGTGAGGCGCGCACCCGGCTTGAGCTTCACGACGCACGCCACTTCTTCGCCGAGGCGTTCATTCGCGATCCCGAAGACCGCGGCTTCGTAGACGTTCGGGTTCTCGTAGATCGCCGATTCGACCTCGGCGCAATAGACATTCTCACCCGCGCGAAGGATCATGTCCTTTAAGCGATCCTCGACGTAGAGGTAGCCCTCGTCGTCGATGTGACCGAGATCGCCCGTGCGCAACCAGCCATTCATTAACGCCTTGGCCGTCTCTTCGGGCTTCTGCCAGTAACAGCGGATAGTGGTGGGCGACTTCATCCAGATCTCACCGCTCTGCATTGTCGAAAGCGTCTTCATGTTCTCGTCACGGATCTCGACGTCCATCACGATGGTCGGGGTTCGGCCCGTCGAAGTGGGATGGGTCACGTAGTCGTCGCCGTAGTTGCCCGGTCCGTACGCGTTGGTCTCGGTCATGCCGTAGCCCAACGTGGGTCCGCCGCGAGAAAACGACGAGGCCACTCGTGCGACGAGTTTCGACGGCGCGGGCGCTCCTCCGCCTCCCACCGAGGTGAGTGAGGACGTGTCATAGGTGGCGAAGTTAGGGCTCTCGAGGAGGTCCCACGACTGGGTTGGTACGCCGACGAACGACGTCACGCGATGGCGTTCAATGAGTTGCAATGCTCGTTCGGGCTCCCATCGGTACATCATCACCAACTTGAAGTGCCACGAGAAACACGNNGTGACGTGAAAGAGCGGCACGATGAGAATGAAACACGGAGCCAAACCACTCCCGGCCTCTTCGGGTCCGCGTCTCGCCGACTGAATCGCCGCTCCCGACGCGAACGCCATCAAGGACTGGCACACCGCCGAGTGCGTGGAAACCGCTCCTTTAGGAAAACCTGTCGTGCCCGACGTATAGAGAATCGTGGCATCCATATCCGCGGTGATCTCCACGCGGGGCAACACCGCTCCCCTTTGCACCACATTGTTCCAATGCTCGACGCCGGGCGCCAAGGGCAGGAGTTCGTCGAGACGCACGCCGACGATGGGTACGCCCGCGCGTTGACATCCCGGTGCCGCGCGCACCACGCGTTCACTGTCACCAATCAGCACGCTGAGTCCCGCGTCGTTGATGGCGTAATCGAGTTCGTCCTCTGTCCACCAAGCGTTGAGCGAAACCGAAACGGCGCCCACCGAGAGAATCGCGGC
>PKZI01000079.1 GCA_003133005.1 Acidimicrobiaceae bacterium
TGCGCATCACGTGCCGCGAGCAAATTCAGACAGTCGAAAATCATTGTGGGACCGGACTAGTGTGAGCACCAAGGGAGGCTCGGGATGCAAGACAATAACGTCGCGACCAAGCTCACGATCTTCTTGCGTGAAGACGACCACGTGCAACACACTGCGCTCTTCGAAGTCGTGTTGCGCGAAGCCAAGGATTTCGGATTAAAGGGAGCGACTGTGTTGCGAGGCATCGAGGGGTTCGGGGTGAGCGGTCAGGTTCACACCAACCGATTTCCTGACTCGAACGATGACCTGCCAGTCATCGTCGAACTCATCGACACGCCGGATCAGATTGATCGCTTTCTCGCATCGTTGACCGTACTCACCGCGGCGTCACTGGTCACTAAAGAGTCGGTTCAATTGATTGAGCCAATAACGCCCTGAGGTGGCTCTTCTCCGTATTCCCTGGCGACGATTGCGGCGAAATAAGGTAGTCACGTGAAATCAATAGGTCCTAGTTTGCGGATTGCGGCATCGTCTGCGAGGCATCGATGAGTTCTCTCGTCGTGAGTGTGCCCACTCAACAGCTCTTCGACGCCGTCGTGGCGTCGCGCACCGACGTCGACCTCGTTTTGTGGGACATGACGTCTCCATCTCCTCGTGCTCAGATTGACGTGGTGGTGCCGCCCTATATGGTGGGCAACGCCGTGCTCTCGCAACTTGCATCGGTCACGACTCGTCTGGTCCAAAGCCAACTCGTGGGCTACGACGGTGTCGCCGAGGTGCTGCCGGGTGGACACGTATTTGCGAACGCCGCGAGCGTGCACGAAACATCGACGGCGGAACTCACATTGGCGCTCATTCTCGCTTCTCAACGGGGTATTCCCGACTTCGTTCGCGCCGCCAGCGAAGGTCACTGGGAACGTTCGTTCCACGAGAGCTTGGCCGATCGCCGCGTTCTGCTCGTTGGCTACGGGGGTGTCGGGCGTGCCATCGAGGACCGTCTCCTCGCGTTTGAAACGAATGTCGTGCGTCTCGCCACTCGCGAACGCGACGATGAACGCGGTCACGTCTACGGACTCGACGCGCTGTACGATCAATTGGCGCTCGCCGACATCGTGGTCGTTGGTGTACCTCTCACTGAAGAAACGACGCACCTTGTCGATGACAAGTTTCTAAGCGCCATGCGCGACGGCACTTTGCTCGTCAACATCGCACGCGGCCGAGTTGCCGACACCGACGCATTGCTCGCGCACGCGCGTAGCGGCCGACTTCGCCTCACCCTTGACGTCACCGACCCAGAGCCTCTGCCCGATGGGCATCCGCTCTTCGCGATGCCCAACGTGCTCATCTCGCCCCACGTTGGCGGCGCTTCGTCGGCGATGCTGCCGCGAATGGTACGACTGCTCATCGCGCAAATCGACCGACTCGAACGTGGAGAAGAGCCCGACAATGTCGTGTTACGCAGTTAGAGAAAGCGCCGCGTCGACGTTCGAAGTGCAGTGACGCGCTCGGGTAAAGTTCGATTTACGTAAAGCAAAGGAACGCCATGTCAACTGATCACTCGCACCTCACGTCCCAGGAGCGAGAAAAGGCTTCAGTTTTTCATTCGTGGTCCGCGCAGGCCGCGATTAATCCCCTGATGGTACGCGACGCGAAGGGCGTCTACGTCACCGACGAAGATGGGGTGACGTACATGGATTTTTCCTCGCAGTTGGTAAACGTCAACATTGGCCATCAGCACCCCGCAGTCGTACGCGCGATTAAAGAGCAAGCAGACGTACTCTGCACGATCGCGCCCCAGCACGGCAATCCCCAGCGCTACCGCGCCGCAGAGCTCATCCTCGAGCGCTCCTTTGACGGTGCGGCGAAGGTCTTTTTCACGAATGGCGGCACCGAGGCCATTGAACACGCCGTACGTATGGCTCGCCTGCATACCGGTCGGCACAAGATTCTCGCGGCCTACCGCAGCTACCACGGTGCCACGTCCACTTCGATCAACTTGACGGGCGACCCTCGGCGCTGGCCCAACGATGACGGATCATCCGGCGTCGTGCACTTTTTCGGCCCCTTTCTCTATCGCAGCGCCTTTCACGCAAGCACTGAACAAGAAGAGTCCGCGCGCGCGCTCGAGAACTTAGAGAACATCATCGCCTTCGAAGGACCGAGCGCATTCGCCGCGATCATCCTTGAGACGATACCGGGCACCGCAGGCATCATGGTCCCGCCACCTGGATTTCTTAAAGGCGTGCGCGAACTCTGTGACCGCTACGGAATCGTGTACATCGCCGACGAGGTGATGTGTGGCTTCGGCCGCACCGGCGACTGGTTCGCTTATCAGGGCCAAGACGTGAAGCCCGACCTCGTGGCCTTTGCCAAGGGCGTCACCTCGGGCTACGTGCCTTTGGGCGGGGTCGTGATCAACGAAGCCATCAGTGCGACATTCAACGACCGGGTGTACCCTGGCGGCCTCACGTACTCCGGGCACCCGCTCGCCTGCGCGACGGCCGTCGCCGCGATCGAGACAATGCGTGACGAGAAGATCGTCGAAAACGCCCGACGAATTG
>PKZI01000065.1 GCA_003133005.1 Acidimicrobiaceae bacterium
GGCCCAATCTGCTGACTGGGACCGTTGTGATTGTACGGAGCGCCATAGCTGGCGGTCGTCGAAGTACCGTTGAGTTCACTGAACGCCGTGGTGGCGAAGTCGACCGGATCTGCGGTGGACCACGCCTTTAACGTGATTGCCTTCTCGTCGGGCGAACCAAAGACGACCGCGAGAACGATGACGAGCGCTAACACGATCGCCAAAGCGATGGTGCCTTCCTTGAGGATGTCGTAGGGGGTGTGACCGCCCTTCCACTCCGGCGCGTCAACGTCGGGACGAAATTTCTTCGTCGTCATTCACTCACCCGCGTGATCTTCGCCGCTGGTACGAGATCATCCTCAAAGGGAGGGACGACACCCTTGGCCCGCACGAGAAGAATGTGCATTCCCGTTATCAAGACCAGCACGAGGGGCATCAGGACGATGTGCCACATCAACATTTGACCGAAATTGAGCACGTTGAAGTAGGCGCCCGCACCCGTCGCGTTTATGCCGTCCTTCGCTTGTGTCGTAATCCACTGCGAGTCAAAGTTGCTCTGGATCGCGTAACCGGTAAAGCAAGTGGCGACCGAAGCCAGGAAGAGAACCACACCGGTCATCCAAGTCAGCATTCGACCACCGCGCCACGCGGCCATCGCGAACTTTCCCCACAAGTGAATGACCATGGAGAACATGAAGACCTCGACGCTCCACAGGTGCAAGGAATTGACGAAGTGCCCGTATGAGGATCCGTGCCACCACTGTGGTCCGCGCAGCGCGAGAATGCATCCCGTGCCAATGACCACGCCGAGTGCGGCCAACGTGGCGACGCCAAAGACGTAGATCCACGACGCAACGTAGGACGGCTGGGTATCGGGAAGAAGTTTCTCCGGGGGAAGTTTGCCCGCGACCTTGCGACGCAGGCGCGTGGTCCATTGACGATCGATTTCCTCGCTGCTCATTTATTCTCCTTGCGACGTCGTCGGCCGGGAAAGGGAAGAAAGAGCGCCGCGACGAAAGTCACGATCATCAAAATGACGACAGTGAAGTTGGCAACGCTGATGTAGATGAAATGCCAGTGGATGTAGTGGCCGAGTGTGTTGAGAGGCAATATCGCCGCAAAAAAAGAGAGTGCGATCATTGACGCGTGAGCCCTTTCATGGGACTCAGTCTGTCAGCGAGTTTTAACTGCGCACTAGGGTCTTACGACCCAGAATCACGGGTTCTGTTTTCTTCTCGGTACCTGGTTCTCGGTCGTGCGCGCTTTGTCGAAGTGTGAACTGGGTCATACCTATCGTGAGCGAGATCGCACCTCCAACGTGGAACCACACCAGAAGCGCGGGCACGTGTGACAAATACTGCGTAATCCCGATGGCGGCTTGCACGAGTGAGACCAGTACGAGACGCCGCACGCCCAGTTGGAGCGGTTTGGGCGCGCCAGTTTTCCATATAGCGAGTAGCAATCCTACGACGAGGCCAATGAACAGTAGCGCTGCGGCGGAGTGGACCCACGCCGCCGACGAGAAAGCGAACGGAAGCCGCTTCGCTCGTAGTTGACCTTGCGACGAGCCCGCGTGCGGCCCTGATCCGGTGGTGAGTGTGCCCGTTACGAGCAGAATGAAAAAGGGAATCCAAAGTATCCGCGCAACTGCTTGGAAGTGGGGGTCTCGAACGTCGCTTCTCGCGCCCGGTCCGTAGATGTACTTGGAATGGTGATAGAGCACTGCGCCAATGCTCACCATGGCGAGCGAAAGCAGCATGTGCAACGACACGAGCCATGGGTTCAGTTTCGAATACACCACGAATGCGCCGAGCACGGCGTCGGCGACGACACCCAAGATCAACGATCCGGACAGTAAAAGCAGGTCGCGGCGACGAGGATTGCGCAACCAAGCGGCGACAAAGGTCAAGCCCGTGAGAATCACCAGGCTCACGGTGATCATTCGATTGGCGTACTCGATGAAAGGATGAATGCTCAACGAGCCAGTTACTCGGCCCTGGAAGCAGGTGGGCCAGTCAGGACAACCGAGTCCCGAGCCCGTCAGTCGCACTGCTGCTCCAGAGAGCACGATCACAATCATTGCTAAGAAGGTTGCAAAAGCAAACCAGCGAAAGGCGGGCGCAGACAGCGTGCGAGGAGCGGGAGCCACCCCCCTAGCCTAGGGAATCTTGAAACTCGTAGGATATTGCCCGTGACCCTTACCGCTCCTCGCAACCTCTCGATTGGCGACGTTCTTCGCGGGTACCTCGCGCTCACCAAACCCCGGATCATTGAGTTACTTCTCGTGACGACGGTCCCCACCATGGTGGTGGCCGCGGGCGGTATACCTGGCTTGTGGTTGATCGTGGCGACGCTTATTGGTGGCACGCTCGCCGCTGGTGGCGCCAACGCTTTTAACATGGTCATCGACCGTGACATCGACGCGGTCATGGAACGCACCAAAAAGCGGCCGCTGGTAACGGGCGTGATGAGTGCACGAGCGGCGACGGTCTTTGCGGTGGGCCTCGAAATCGTGGCGTTCGCCGTCCTCGCGATCTGGGTGAATCAGCTTTCGGCCTGGTTGGCGCTCAGCGCGACGGCGTTTTACGTCGTGATCTACACCATGTGGCTGAAGCGACGCTCGAAGCAAAACATCGTCATTGGTGGCGCCGCGGGAGCGGTCCCGGCGCTTATTGGCTGGTCAGCGGTGACAAACTCACTCTCGTGGACGCCGGTGTTGCTGTTCCTCGTGATTTTCATCTGGACGCCGCCACATTTCTGGGCGCTCGCGGTGCGGTACCGAGATGACTATCAAGCTGCAAACGTTCCGATGATGCCCGTCGTGGCGTCACTTCGACGCACGACGCTCGAGATTCTCGTGTACTCAGTAATTCTGTGGGCGCTGACCGTATTAATCGGGCCCACCGCACACCTCGGTTGGATCTACGCCGTATCGTCCACGGTGTTAGGTGGGCTCTTTACCTTCTACGCGCTGCGCCTCCATCGACACGCTCGTGAGGATCGCGCGGACGTGGGCGAAGCAATGCGACTCTTCCATTTCTCCATTACGTACTTGTCCGCGTTATTCATTCTCATGGCGGTTGATGTCATTGTCCGAAACCACTAAGCCCGCGCGCGGTCGCCCCTCGCCCAAGATGTTCATTTCCTTGGGCATCGGTGTCGTCATCGCCGTGGCCCTAATCGCAGTCGTCTCGGTTGTCACCGGTGGCAAGGTCACCAACTCGGGCAGTAGTCCAAAATCTGCGTTGCAAGGAACGAAGATCGCGACGTTCAGCGCGAGTGGTCTCGCAGGTGGAACACAAAAGGCACCTTGGTCGAATGGGCACCCCTCGGTATTGGTCTTCTTCGCGAGTTGGTGCGAGCCGTGTCAGGGAGAGATTCCAAAGTTGGCAAAGTACGTCTCGTCGCACAACGAAGGCAGGGTCGAGGTACTCGGAATTGATGCGGGCGATCAGCGAGCCGCGGCGCAAGCCTTCACCAAGAAGGACCACGTCACCTTCAACGTGGCCTTTGACCCCAACGACACGATCACCGCGGGTCTGTTCAAGTTCGCCGCACTTCCAGAAACCGTGTTCTTGAACGCGAAGGGAGTTGTCGAGAACGTTCACGTGGGGGCGATCTCGACGTCACAACTGGCGCGAGGCATTTCAGCACTCGAGAGTTAGTCGAATCGAAACGTCCGGGCCGCGAGTAGCGGAGCGAGCAGTGCCCAAATCGCCAGCGAAAGCCAGTCGGCGTTGGTAGGGGCCAGACCTTGGCCAAGGACGCGGTGAAGACCTTCGGCCAACGCACCCGACGGCACACCAACGACCACGTGACGTATGAATGAAGGGAGTGAAGAGACCGGGATCACGATGCCCGAGAGCAGCAAAAGTATTAGATAGAGCCCGTTGCTTGCGGCAAGATTCACCTCGGCGCGCAGTTGTCCCGCCAGCAAAAGTCCAATGCCGGCGCAACCGGCCGAACCCAACAAGAGAAGGGCCACAACGTCGACTATTCCGATGGCGCCGCCGTGCGGGTGCCAGCGAAGTAGCAATGCGACGAGCGAGAGGACAATAATCTGGATCGCTTCAGTTACTACGACGCCCCCAATTTTTGCACCAATGAGGCGACGCTGACCGAGGGGTGTGACGTAGAGACGTCGCAATACGCCGAACGACCTCTCAAAGCCCGTCGCGATGGAGAGTGCGACCAGGGAAGTCGAAAGTATGCACAGCGCAAGAATTCCTGGTGCGATGAAATTCACGCGATGAGCGTTGGGCGACGTCGTTACGTGCGCGAGCGAGAAGAAGACGAGCAACAGTACGGGGATCCCGATTGTCAACAGCAGCGTCTCGCCACGACGAATATTCATCCGCACCTCGGCGCAAGTCTGGGCCCACCACGCTCTCACGAGTTCGCCCCACTTCGCTCGTCGCCAATGAGATCGAGGTACCGCTCCTCGAGGGAGGCGCGGGTTCGAAGCGACACCATTGTGACGCCGGCGCCGGTTAAGTACGTCGTCACGAGGGTGATTCTCTCGGGCGTCGTTGGGGTAGCGCAGCGAAGTCGCAGCGGTCCGTCAGTGGTGACGTCGCATCCTAAGAGTGTCGCGAGTCCCGCCGGATCGACGGGGCCGGACGTCTCGACGATCAATTCCGGTTCACCCGCGAGTTCATTCAAGGTTCCCTTGGCCACTTCATGGCCCCGGTGAAGAATGACGAGGAAGTCAGCGAGGTGTTCGGCTTCGTCGAGTTCGTGGGTCGTAATAAGTAGCGCACAGCCGCGATCGCGTTCGGCTCGAATGATGTCGCGAATTATCTGCCGACCTTCTGGATCGACCGACGTCGTCGGCTCATCAAGCACGAGGACCTTGGGGCGCCCCAGTAGTGCGAGGCCGAGCAGCGTTCGCTGTTGTTCGCCGCCACTCAGACGACGCCATGGCGTGTTCACGCACTTGTCGAGATCGAGCAGCGACAGAAGTTCATTGGGTTCGCGGGGTGCCTCGTAGTAGGTGGCGGTGAGATCAAATACCTGACGCGGCGTCATCGGAGACCAGACGCCGCCGCGCTGCAGTAGAGCACCTGTCCGTGCGACGACTTCACGGTGATCTCGTTGAGGATCGAGCCCATGAAGACGCACGGTGCCCGAGGAGGGGGTGATGAATCCCAAGAGCGTTTCGACGGCGGTCGTCTTACCAGCGCCATTGGGTCCGAGTAGCGCAGCGACTTCGCCGTAATTGATTTGAAGCGTAACGTCATCAACGGCGTTCACTGAGCCGAAGCTCACTTTCAAATTCCTTATCTCTACCGCGCTACTCACGACATCTGAACCTAGACGTTTTTCAAGCGGCATCGAACCCCTCGATAGGCTTGTGAGCATGATTGATCTCGCGCAATTGCGCCGTGAACCTGATTTTGTGAAGGCTGCCCTCGCTCGTCGCGGCGTGTCCGGTTCCTCGATGGATGAAATTATTTCGTTGGACGTGGATCATCGAAGGCTGCTACAAGAGGCGGAATCTCTTCGCGCCGAAGTGAAGGAAATCTCTCGTCACGTCGGCGAAGCGCGCAAGAACAAGGAGGTCGAGCAAGCGAATGAGCTCGCCGCCAAGAGCCGTGAGCTCGGTGATCTCGAGCGAGCAATGTCGGAAGAGCTCGAAGTCGTGGCGAATGAACTGCGCGAGAAGTTGCTCCAGATCCCCAATATCCCGGCGCCCGACGTTCCTGAAGGACGTGATGAAAATGACAACGTCGAGACTCGCCGTTGGTGGGTGGGCATGGACCGCGATAAGCCTTTTCCGGTTTTTGAAGACTTCCAACGAGTTCCGCATTGGCAGATCGGGACCGAGTTGGGCATTCTCGATCTAGAATCGGGCGCGAAGTTGGCTGGTTCGATGTTCCCGCTTTTTCGAGGTGCTGGCGCGCGTCTGTTGCGCTCGTTAGGCGCGTTTGCGCTCAACGCACACATGGCGGATTACGAAGAGATTCGGCCACCGAGTTTTGCTCTCACCGAGACAATGATGTCCACGGGTCACTTGCCGAAGTCGGTCGATGACATGTACGCGATTGAACGCGACGACCTGTGGGCGATACCGACCGCTGAGGTGCCGCTGACGTCGATGAATCGCGGCGAAATCCTTGACGAAAAGCAATTGCCTCTTCGCATGACCGCGCAAACCGCGTGCTTCCGCCGCGAAGCAGGTGCCGCGGGGCGCGATACGAGGGGTCTTTTGCGCGTGCACGAGTTCGACAAGGTCGAGCTCTTCGCGTACTGCACCCCAGACCAAGCGGACGACGCACACGCCGACATTCTCGCGCGCGCTGAAAGTCTGCTGCAGGCGCTGGGACTCACGTATCGCGCGCTCGATCTCTGCACCGGAGATCTCGGCACATCGTCAGCGCGTACTGTCGACCTGGAGGTATTCAGTCCGGGTGTCGATCGTTGGCTCGAGGTCTCCTCGGTGAGTTGGTTCCGTGACTATCAAGCACGCCGAGCAAACGTGCGATATCGAACCGCTGAAGGTACGACGGCCCTCGTACACACGGTGAACGGTTCGGCGCTTGCGTGGGCACGCATTTGGGCGGCACTCGTTGAGACATGCCGCCAAGTAGATGGTTC
This sequence comes from Acidimicrobiaceae bacterium, assembly GCA_003133005.1. Classification (GTDB taxonomy): domain Bacteria; phylum Actinomycetota; class Acidimicrobiia; order Acidimicrobiales; family RAAP-2; genus RAAP-2. The sequence continues at coordinate 6,577 of PKZI01000065.1, forward strand.
GGTGCGACTTCCCGACGTGCTCGCGCCCTATATGGGCGATCAATTGGTAATTACGAAGAAGACTTCGTGAGTTCGAATCGGTATCCGACGCCGCGCACGGTCGTGATGTGAATTGGTGATTTCGGGTCGTCCTCAATCAAACTGCGAAGGCGCTTGATGTGAACGTCGAGAGTTTTCGTGTCGCCCACATAATCGTTTCCCCACACGCGATCGATGAGAACCTCGCGCGTGAGCACGCGACCGGGATTTTCGAGCAGAAGTCGTAGGAGAGCGAACTCCTTCTTTCGTAGTTTAATTTCCTCATCGTTGACGAAACATCGACGCGCATCGATGTCCATGCGAATCGGTCCTTGTTCGATTATTTCGTCGACGAGGTCGTCTTGTTCGTGGACCTCGCGCCGACGAAGTACCGCGCGCATTCGCGCCACTAATTCACGAAGTCGGTACGGTTTAGTGACGTAATCATCCGCACCAATCTCGAGCATGAGAACCATGTCGACTTCCTCGCCCTTGGCACTGACGATGATGATGGGCACATCGCTGAGATTTCGTATTGAGCGACAGACATCGAGACCGGAGAGTTTTGGCAACATCAGGTCAAGCAGTACTAAGTCGAACGTATCTCGAGAAAAAATGTTGAGGGCCTCTTGGCCGTCGCGGGCCACACTGACGTCAAATCCTTCCCGGTCAAGGCCAATATTTAGTGCCTCGACGAATGACTCCTCGTCTTCGACGACGAGTACGTGGATTCGCTTGTTCGTTCGAGTGTTCGACTTTTTTCCCATTATTGGTTCATTGGTAGTTCTAGGGCGAAAGTTGATCCGTCGCCTTCGCGCGAGTCAACGATGACGGTACCACCGTGGTTCTGAGCGACGTGTCGAACGATGCTGAGCCCCAGTCCGGTGCCTCCCGTTTCGCGAGCTCGGCCCGGGTCGACACGATAGAAGCGCTCAAAGATTCGCTCAAGGTCCTTGGCGGGAATACCAACGCCGTGGTCTTTTATAGTGATGCGGACGAGCGGGCCAACGAACTCGCCGTCGTCGTTCGTTCGCGCCTCGACCCGTTCAATCGTGATCGTGACGGTTCCGCCAAGCGGTGAGTACACGACGGCGTTTTCCAAGAGCGCGTGGATTGCTGAAATCAATTGGCGTCGATCACCTGTTATGACGTAATTGGCGTCCGGCTCAATAAATTCCAAGGTCACGTCGTGTTGTTCCGCCGCCGTTCTTATTCGCTCAAGTGCGTCGGCGACAATGAGCGAGACCGGTACTGGCTCTCGTGAGGGTGAACCCTCACTCTCAATACGAGAGAGATCGAGAAGGTCCTCGATGATCCGGTTAACGCGAAAGGCNNCCGAGGGCGCCCATTGGCGTCTTCAGTTCGTGCGAGACATTGGCGATGAAGTCGCGTCGAATGTCCTCGAGGCGCCGTCGCTCCGAGACGTCCTCTATCACCGCGATGACTCCCAATGGTCGCCGTCCGTCGTCAATCACGGAGGCGCGAATCGTCAAGGTTCTTCGAGGTGGGCCGTAGATGTCGATTGTTCGCTCCGCGACGCCATTGGTCCAACCTTCGGCCAAGACCTCGGTCACCGCCTGTGCCGCGATGGCATCACCGTAGCGACTCGCCATCAGCGCCTCAGCCTGCGTATTTCGAAAGATGACGCCACCGGATTCGTCGCAGAGCACCAGTCCGAGGGGCAACGCGTCAAGTGAACGACGAAGACGGATTGACTCCGCACTCGACTCTGAAACAGCGATCGTGGCGGCTCCAGTGACTTCTTCAAGAAAACTGAGCGCTGATTCGACTTTACCGTTGTCGTCATGGGGCTCAACGCCAAGTCGGCCCCCGAGTGCGGTGAGTCGCTGGGCAATCGAACGATGACCGCGTCGGCGATTGACGAGGATTCCAATGACGACCCCGACGAGCAAGATGCCAATCGCCGCCAAATAAACCGCTATCGCTGGCCAGTGCGTGGCAAAGTTCTTGGCCGATGCGAGGATCACAGATTCAGTCTCGCAGATGATCACAGAACTGACCGCGCAGCGACCTTTGGGCAACTCTCTAGTGAAAGTGAGTCGCCCATGTTGGTTCTTTTTGCTGATTCAGGTACCAGTCCTTCAATAACGGGACTTCCGGGAAGTTCAGTTCTGCTCAGTCTCTTGAGTGGCGTCGAAGCGTGGGCGGAGATTGGTGCTCTGGCCGCACTCGTAATTGGTGCCGCGCTCTGGGCATTGGGTAGTCACACGCAAAACATGCACCAGTCAGCGGCGGGTCGAAGAGCGGTTGGTACTGCACTCGTGGCCGCGTTGCTGATCGGCGCCGCACCGCACCTTATTGACTGGTTCTTTAACGCAGGTTCGAAGGTCAGTTAATGAGTAGCGTGCTCTGCTTATTCACACCGGGCGCTTGCATAACCACCTCGATCGCCAAAGCAACGTTGGGGGATCTGTTTGATGCCGTGACGACGTGGTTGCTTAATAGCGTCGAGTGGTTTCTCACTTCCGTCGGACAGGCGCTTACCTCGGCGAGCGAACCCGCGACGGTCGTGAACTCCGCGAAGGACGAATTCAGCACTCTGCTCGTGATCTCGCCAGTTTTGATGGTCATGGGTCTTTCAGTTTCGACGTTGCAAGCAATACGCCACGGTGACACGTCGTCGCTGTGGCGCGTGTACTTCGGCGTCGCACCAGCCTGCGTCGCAGCAATCTTTCTTGCGCAGCCGTTGACGTTACTCATTCTCGAGGCAATAAATGAACTCTCAAGCACCGCCGCGAGTTCGGTACTTGAACACGAGTCCCGTCTGGTCGCCGATTTTGCTTCCTTGTCGACGCTTACGCCAGGATTTGGACTCTTCCTCATGGCCCTGGGTGTCGTGATAGGAGCGTGGTTCTTATGGTGTGAGCTCGTCTTGCGCACCGTCGTGCTCTCGCTGCTTCTCGTACTAGTGCCCGTCGTTGTGCCCCTTGCGACGTTCCCGTCGCTGCGCCGGGTGGGTTGGCGACTCGCGGAGACGTTTNNGGGGTTCGGCGACTGAAGTGGTCGTCGGCGCCGTGACGATCCTTCTCGCCACATTGTCGCCCTTCGTGTTGCTTCGCGTGATTCCGATCATTGAACAGTCGGCGTTGCATAATCTTGACGGCGTCCGTCAGCGTTTCACGCGAGCGGCAACGAATCTTCCCAATTCACCCGTAGTTTCAGCGGCGCGATCGCTGGTGCCTGATAGTCCGATGCCCGAGCCACCTGATCGACCCGCTGATCTGGGTCTCGGTATGTGGGAGCCAAGTCCCGAGGTCGAATTTCCGAACATGGAAGGTCCTCGGCCCGAGCCGCCTATTGGTACACCGACACTTCGGGGAGGACACGTCGCATATTTGAAGGACGACATGGGACCGGTAGTGGGGTGGCATTTTGACGAGTGAATTTGTTGGTCTCGGTGAGTCCGATGCCAATGCCCGCTGGGCTGGCATCCG
>PKZI01000202.1 GCA_003133005.1 Acidimicrobiaceae bacterium
CTGCTTGTAGGAGAAGATGGCACCAGCGAATTGTTCCTGGATTCGACACCGTTTTACGCCGAGTCCGGGGGACAGGTCGGCGACCAGGGCACGATTGTGACCGAATCGGGCCGCTTTGACGTCCTCGACACCCAAAACGTGGCGGGAGGACTCTTCGCGCATCGAGGACGTGTGACGGGCGAGGTACTGCCCGGTCAGGCGGCGATTGCGACCATTGACCCGACACGCCGCGAAGCCACGCGGCGTAATCACACCGCCACGCACCTCTTGCACGCGGGACTGCGTACCGTCTTAGGCGACCACGTGCGCCAGCAGGGCAGTTACGTGGGTCCCGATCGACTTCGCTTCGACTTCAGTCACGCCAAAGGTTTGACCGAAGAGGAACGCCGCGAGGTTCTCACCCTCGTCAACGAGGACGTCGTCGAGAACGACGGCGTCCAGACGGTACAGACCTCCAAGCAAGAGGCGGAGAAGATGGGCGCGATCGCCTTCTTCGGTGACAAGTATGGCGAGCGCGTGCGAGTGGTTCGTGCGGGACCTCACAGTCTCGAGTTCTGCGGAGGGACCCACGTGGACCGTCTGGGCGACATTGGTCAGATCCAGATCGTGAGCGAGGCGTCGATTGGTTCGAACACGCGTCGTCTCGAAGCCGTGAGCGCCCTCGGGGCGTACCGGCGCAGTTACGAGATGGAACAGGCCTTGGGGGCGGTCGCGACGTTGCTCAAGGTCGCGAGTGAGGACGTCGTGCCCGCCATCGAACGACTCGTGGAACGACAGCGCGACGTCGATAAGGAGATCACCGCGTTACGCCAAGGCCAGTTGTCGTCCGTAGCCGAGCAACTGCACGCCTCGAGTGGCGAACCAGTATTGGTGGCTCGCGTCGACGGTTACGGCGGCGAGCAGTTACGTACGCTCGCCCAAGACCTACAACATCGTGGTCGGCGCGTGGTCGTCGTAGTGGGCAGCGCCGACGAGAAGGTCGCCATCGCGGTCGCGACCGACGAGTCGCTCGACGCGAGTGTGGTCGTCAAATCACTCGCTGCGCTCGTGGGCGGCGGCGGAGGGGGATCCGCACGCCTGGCCCTCGCGGGGGGTCGTGACGCGTCGAGTATTGACAAGGTGCTCGACTCGGCCGCGAAACTGTAGGCAATGTCACGCGTGCTCGGTCTCGATCCGGGAACCAAGCGATGTGGCGTTGCCGTGTCGGACACGAGACGCACCATGGCGTTTCCTCGGCCGGCCTTTGCGGTGAACGAGGACCTGCTGGTGCGCCTCGCGGCGCTGGTTGACGAGGAGGAGATTGGTCTCGTGGTGGTCGGACGCCCGCTGGCGCTCGCGGGTCACGAAACGCCGAGCACGATCGAGGCGCATAGTTTGTTCGTACGCATTCGTGACGCACTTCGTCACGTCACGGTAGTGCAGTGGGACGAGCGACTCACCACACTCGAGGCACAAAAGTCCTTGTCGGGAGCTGGAATGAGGGCCAAGGAGCAGCGTGATCACATCGATTCCGCGGCCGCGGTCGTACTCCTGCAAGGCTACTTAAGTGCTATTTCTCCTACTTAAGCCTCTGGGGCGGATTATCTCGCTACTCATCGTGGTGGTGTTCGTGGCGGCGGTCTGGTTCGCCCTCCAGGCGTATCCGCTCGGTGGATCGGGTCGTGAAGCGTTCGTCACGGTCCACGTCGGCGATTCCTTGTCGACCATCGCTGGCGAGATGCACGCACAGGGTGTCATCAGTTCACCGCTCGCGTTTCGATTCGACCTCAGTGTGTTCGGTTCTCCCTCGGTGGTCCCCGGTACCTACGCCATGCCCGAGGGTGCGTCGTTTTCGACGTTGCGTTCGATTCTCTCGAACTTGCCCAACGTCGTCACGGTCTATTCGGGTTACACGCTGCGCGAGATTGCTCAAGAAGTGGCTATGCACAGTTCGAACTCGTTCGGTGACCGATTCGTCGCCGACGAGAAGACGCTCGCGCGAGAAAGCGCGTACGGTGCACCGAGTTCACTCGAAGGACTCGTTGGACCCGGCAATTACGTGATCAGTCCCGGCGAACAGCCGGTTCAACTTCTTGACGCGATGACGACGTCGTTCACGCACTTGGCAACGTCGGTTGGTCTCAAACCCACGACGACCGTGAACGGGCTCGACGCCTACCAACTCATCATCGCCGCGTCCATTGTTGAAAAAGAGGGCTACTACCCGAAGAACATGCCCAAGGTCGCGCGCGTCATCTACAACCGTCTCGCGCGTGGCGGACCGTTGCAGATGGACGCCACGGTGGAGTACTACTTCAACCAGGACGGCGGTACGGTGACGCCAGCCATGCTCGCCACTCGCACGCCCTACAACACCTATCTGAATACGGGGCTCACCCCGACACCCATCTGCACGGTCTCGAAGTACTCGCTGCGCGCGGTTTTGCACGCTCCCGCCGGCACGTGGCTCTACTTCGAATTAGTGAACAAGAATGGCACGATGGCGTTTTCCACCACCTTCGCCGAGCAACTCGCCGCCGAAGCCGTCGCCGCGCGCCGCGGGATCTCGTGAACTGGCGACTCGGCGTCGTGGGTGCGCCCATTGACCATTCGTTGTCGCCCACGCTGCACGAGGCGGGACTCTCGATGGCGGGGTTGCGGGGCTCTTCGTCACGCGTCCATCTTGAAACGTTCGACGCCGCGAAGCTCCGGGCGTTGATGGGCGAGCGTTTTGACGCACTGTCAGTGACCATGCCATTAAAGGAAGTGGCGGCCGCGTACTGCGATGATCTCGACGAGATTGCGACACTCACGGGTGTGGTCAATTCCCTCCTTTTTCGTGACGGTGCGTTGCTCGGAGCCAACACGGACGGACTCGGTTTCGTGGCGGCGCTACGTGGTGAGTTCGGTGTGGCACCGAAGGACACCAACGTCGTCGTCCTGGGGGCCGGGGGAGCCGCACGCGGGATCATCGACGCCCTGGTACACGAAGGAGTGCGCACCGTCGTCGTGCGGGCTCGAAACGCCGAACGCGTGCGGGTGTTGCGCGAGCGATATCCCGTGATCGTCGTCGAGGAGGCGGGGGATCATCCGGTAGAACTCGTCGTGAACACCGTGCCCGAAGCGGGTCGACACGATGACGCGCCGCTCGTTGACGGAATTCACAAGGACACGATTGCGGTCGACATCACCTACGCGCCCGCACTTTCGAACTGGCGCGCGGCCTACGACGCTGCGGGGTGTCGGACACAGAACGGTCTCGCCATGCTCGCCTACCAGGCGGCACTCCAGATGAACTGGTGGTTCGACGCGCAACTCGATGGCGCTGATCTGCTCAAGGTGATCTCGTGACCGATACCTTGGTGAATTGGACGACGAAGCTGCGTTCGAACGACCGAATGGACCTGAGTCTGTTCGTGGGTCTCATTGCGTTGGGGCTCGTGGGCGTGGGCGCCATCTATAGCGCGACGCGCCAGGCGCTGGTGAACGCCGGTTACCCCGGTCACTACTACCTCGAACGTCAGGGCATCTTCTTCATCGCGGGTGTGATCGCCATGATTGTCGTGTCGCGCATTGATTATCGTCGCCTCGACATCGTCGCCACACCGCTTTACGTGGCGTGCCTGATTGGACTCGCGGGGGTGTTCGTGGTGGGTAAGAGTTCGCTGGGTGCGCAGCGATGGTACAGCCTCGGTTTCGTCCAGATTCAGCCGAGCGAGTTCACGGTGCTCGCGATCATCCTCGCCATCGCGACGTTCTGCGTTCGACGACCAGAGGGACTCTCGATGTATGACGTGTGCCGATTGCTCGTGATGTCCGCGGTGCCCTTGTTTCTCATCGTCTTACAACCCGACCTTGGGACTTCGACGATCATCGTCTTGGTGGTTGCCGCGATGCTCGTCGTGGCGGGCGTGCCACCGCGTTTCATGACATTTCTCGCGATCACCGGATCAATTGGCCTCGTCGCAGCGACATTTCTCGACGTCCTAAAGAAGTACCAGGTCGACCGGTTCGTGTCGTTCCTCAATCAGAACTCCACCAACCCTGCGCTCGCGCCCTTGATCTATGAAGTCAACAACGCGAAGAGCGCCATTGGCTCAGGTGGGATTCACGGCGCCGGTCTCTTCAAGGGACTGCAGACGGTGCTCGGCTACGTGCCCGAACAGCGTACTGACTTCATCTTCACCGCCATTGGCGAACAGTTGGGTTTCATTGGATCGGCGCTCATTGTCCTGCTCCTCGGTTTCGTCGCTTTTCGCATGTTCATGGTGGGACGTAACGCCAAGGACACGATGGGCCGGTTGTTGTGCCTGGGTATCTTCATCTTCTTCGCCTTTAGTTGTTTTGAGAACATCGGCATGACGATGGGCATCATGCCAGTCACGGGGATTCCCTTACCTCTTCTCAGTTACGGCGGATCGGCGGAAATAGTCTTTTTCGTGGCCGGCGGCGTGGTGTTGTCGGTGTCGCGCCGACGCACCAATTAGTGCAAGTTAGTTAGTCTGGCTGAGATGAGTGAGTCCGATGTAAGTCCTGACGTGGTGACGGCGAGCGACCCCGATACCTTGAGCGAGGGTGACGTCGAAGCGGTCGCCGTGACCGAAGCGCCCGTGTTTCGCGTCATGAACGTCGAGTCGGTGACCTTCTCGCTCGGCGACGCGTCGCCGAGCGTGCATCTGATGGAGACCGAGATTCCGTTTCGTCACCTGAGTGTGCCGATTGCCCTTCCCGAGGCCCAGGCGCTTCACGCGGCGATGAATAGTCTCACGGGCCGTCGTCCTGGGACCCATGAACTCGTCTCAGCGATGCTTCGACAGTTTCAGGCGGACATCATCTCGGTGCACATCACTCGCTACGAAGAGGGTGTCTTCTACGCCCAGATCGACGTCATGACGCCTCGGGGTGCGCAAAGCTTTGACGCACGTCCCAGTGACGCGTTCATCCTCGCCCTTCGCCAAGCCGTGAACGCACCGATTCTTTGCGCCGAAGAGGTGCTGGACCTCTTTTTCGTCTAGTCGAAGTCCAATTCGAGGACTTGACCACCACGCACCTCTGCGGCGTTCTCGTCAGAGATTCGCAACAAGAGGGCGACAATCACGTAATTCGCCACCAGTGAACTCCCGCCGTAGGCCATGAAGGGCAACGTGATCCCGGTGAAGGGAAGAATGCGAAGGACGCCCGCCATGATAAAGAACGCTTGAAAACCCATGGTCGCCGTGAGCGCGGCGGCGGTGAGTCGTACGAAATCTGAATGGGCGTGTTGGGCGATACGAAAGCCTTCACCCACGAAGACGACGAAAAGACACACGACCAGAATGATGCCCAGGAAACCCAACTCTTCGCCCACGGCGGCAAAAATCATGTCCGAGGTGATGAACGGAATGTTCCCTGATTGTCCGAGTCCGAGGCCAGTACCCGTAATGCCGCCCGCCGCCAGTGAGAACCACCCGAGACCAATCTGATTTGACGTCGCCCAGTGCGCGGCGGACCACGGGTCGAGCCAGAAGCCAATGCGCGAGTGGACTTGAGAGAAATAGTTCGCGACGAAGAATGCTCCTCCTACGAAGAGCCCCATGCCGAGCACGACGTACGTCTTTAGCCCAGTGGTGACCCAGAGCAGTGAGATGAACAACGCGAAGAGCAAGAGTGCGAAGCCAATGTCGTTCTCCGCGCCAAGGATCGCCAAGGAGAATCCCCACGCAACGAGGATCGGCACCAGCGTGCGTGGGGGCACTATCAACTTTGGACCGAGTCGCTGGGTGGGCGTCGAGAGGAGTTCACGATTTGACGCAAAGTACGAGGCGAAGAAGAAAGCGAGCAATATCTTGGCGATCTCGATGGGCTGAAACGAGATGGGTCCGACTTTCACCCACAGTCGAGCGCCGTTTATCTTCTCGCCGATGTGGGGCACGAGTGGTAACAACATCAAGATGATGGCCGCAGTGAGCGTGAGGTACCGGTAGCGGTCCAGGTCGCGCACGCGACGCACGAACTTCAACGTAAGGATGACCCCTACCGCACTGATAAGGAACCAGACCGCTTGGTAACTCGCGTTCGAAGGGTTCCAGCGTGCGATTTCGACGTAGCCAATGCCGTTGAGCAACGTCGCCACGGGCAGCAGTATTTGTGACGATCGCGGCGCGTAGCGTCGAATGGCGATATGTAGAACGAGCGAGATTGCCACGATGCTCGCGAGAAACGCCCAGATCCTCGGGGGCATGTGTCCCTGCGCACCGTAGGACGCAAGGATGTAAAAGCCGGTAACGATGATCCACGCCAGGGCCATTAAGCCGAGTTCGGTGGAACGTGACGACTTCGTGACGGCTTTTTGAACGGTGCGAGGCGGTGTTTCGTTCAATGATTTCGACACATTCAAAGAGTAGTCGTACGATGTTCTCTAGCACTTTCAATAAAAGAGGAAGACTTCGCAGTATGCCCATTGATCTCGCCTCGTTCGGACCCGAGAGGTTCTCGAGTCGCGAACTGTCGCGTCTGGAGTTCGGAGCGCGGCTACTCGACCTCGCGGACGACCAGGGCCTGCCAATACTCGAGCGATTCAAGTTCGTGGCGATTTTCGCCGACATGATCGACGAGTTCTTTCAAGTTCGCGTCGTGAGTCTCGAGGACAAGGTTGCGGCCGGCGTGCAGACGCCCTCGGTCGACGGCGTGCGACCACGCCAGCAACTATCGGCCATTCGTGAACGCGTGACCTCGCTCGTCGAACGTCAGGACCGGATCGTGCTCGATTCACTGCTGCCGGACTTGGCGACACACGGTATTGAAGTAATGCACTACCGTGACCTGGACGAGGTCGAGAAGAAGTTACTGACCAAGTACTTCGACGAGAACGTGTACCCGGTGCTTACCCCCTTGGCAGTCGATCCGGGTCATCCATTTCCGATGATTTCAAATCTGTCGCTCAATATTGCGGTGACGGTGCGCGACGACACGACGGGCGAGGAACGTAGCGCACGCGTCAAAGTTCCGAACTCGATCCCGCGCTTCCTCCAAGTGGCGGAAAACCGCTGGTGTCTGCTCGAGGACCTGATCATGGCGAATCTCGATCGTCTGTTCCCAGGAATGCGGATCGGACGGGCCGACCTTTTTCGCGTCACGAGAAACGCGGACCTCACGCTCGAAGAGGACGAGGCCGACGATTTGCTCGTAGCGCTCGAGGTTGAGCTTCGTCGCCGTCGCTTTGGTGAAGCGCTACGCGTTGAGATCCAAAGCGGCATGTCGAGCGAGTTTCTCGAGCTGCTGGTGGGACAGCTCGAGCTCGACCCTTCGAACGTCTACGTCACCGACGCGCCGCTGGGCCTACACGACCTTTGGAGGATCTACGCCATTGACCGTCCTGATCTCAAGGGTGAAGGTTGGTCGCCGCTCACGCCCAAACGGCTTTTAGAAGGCGACCACGTGGGTGACATCTTCGCGGCAATTCGCGACGGTGACATCTTGTTACATCATCCCTACGAGTCCTTCAGCGACTCGGTCGAGGTGTTCATTGCCCAAGCCGCGAATGACCCAAAAGTCGTGGGCATCAAACAAACGTTGTATCGCACGTCCGGTGACTCTCCCATTGTCGCGTCGCTCATCCAAGCTGCTGAGCGCGGCAAGCAGGTCGTCGCACTCGTGGAACTCAAGGCTCGATTTGATGAAGCGGCGAACATCGAATGGGCCAAGGCGCTCGAAGATGTAGGAGTACACGTGGTGTACGGCGTCGTGGGTCTAAAGACGCACTGCAAGATCGCCCTCGTGGTGCGTAACGAGGGCGACAAGACGGTTCGTTACGCCCACGTCGGTACTGGTAACTACAACGCGACCACCGCGCGCAGCTACGAGGATTTCGGCTTACTCACTTCGGATCCTGAGATTACGCATGACGTGGGCGAATTGTTCAACTTCCTCACCGGATTCGCGCGAAATGGGAACTACGAGAAGCTGATCGTCAGTCCCACGTCGACTCGGTCGCGCATGGTTGAGCTCATCAATGGTCAACGCGACATTGGGCCGAGCGGGCGCATTGCGATAAAAGTGAATGGACTGACCGATCCGGTCATCATCGACGCGCTCTACGAAGCGAGCGCCGCTGGCGTGGAAATTCGTCTCGAGGTACGCACGCTGTGTTGCTTGCGTCCTGGGGTGAGTGGACTGTCGGAGAATATTACGGTGCACAGTTTGGTGGGAGAGTTTCTCGAGCATTCACGCATCTTCATCTTCGGGCGACCGGGTTACGGGAGCTACTCAGTTATCATTGGTTCGGCGGACCTCATGGAGCGAAATCTCGATCGACGCGTCGAGGTGCAGGTGCCCATCGAAGACCCTCAGTTGCAGGGCGAACTCCAGAATGCGTTCGAGATCACGTGGAACGACGACACGTACACCTGGGCGCTTGGTACCGATCGTCGTTGGCGTCGCCTGCAGCCCGTGAATCTCTTCTCCGCGCAAGCCGAGTTCAAACGTCTTGAGACGTCGCTGTCCCGGTCGGTCCCTCAGCTCTAAGCGGGCTCCTTCGCCACTGCACACTCGCGTACGCGGCGCCGCCGAGTGGAATGGGCAGCCAGAAGTTCACGAGTCGATAGGCGAGTACCGCCAGAATGGCCTGACTGTTCGGAACACCGAAGCCGCTCAGCGTAGAGATGAGCACGCCTTCAATGACACCCAGTCCCCCGGGAGTGAGGGGGATCACGGCAAAGATGTTCGCGAGTCCGTAGGCAACCAGCAGGTCAATAGGTGATACCACGCTACCGAAGGACCAGAGAAAGACCCACAGACACGCGGCATCGAGCACCCAGTTGAGACCCGCCCAACTAAAAGCCCACCAGAGCGTTCGGCGATTGGTGATCAAGAGCGTGATTCGTTGGGCGACCTTTTCTAACAGTTCAGAGATCTTCTCGGGATTGAGAATGGGGATGTGGCGCGCCGCCGCGCGCAGCCACGCATCGGCGTGGCGTTGACCTCGGGTCAACAGCAGGATNNGCGTTGGTCTCCTTAGGCACGCCTAGCTCGTTGAAGATCCGATAACTGAGGGCACCCGCGGGCGCGGTTCCCCCCGGGACCACGTGGCTTATGGCCAGACCCGCCAAGTTGACACGAAGCGTATTGAAGCGGCTGGGTCCGTAGGGGTACAACACCGTTCTGGTGAGTTCCACGTACGAGTAGATCGCGGCCGCTTCGCAAAGAATCGCGAAGGCCACGATGAAGGGGTTGACTTCGGCGAGCAAATGAATCGCCGGGCGCGCGGAGGCGAACTGGGGAAGCACCAGGTACTCAAAGACGAAGAGTAGACAACCCGCGCTCAGGATGATTCTGATTTCTCGCGGCATGGCGAAACGTTTCTTGGGAGCCTCGTCGGTCATAAATGTTCTCTAAAGGCCGTGCTTTTTGCTCGTTGACGGCGTCCCGGCACCTTTTGAGTCTAGGTCGCGTCACTAGAATCGTCAGGTGCGCACGCTCGTGGTTTTGCCCACGTATAACGAAATCCTGAACGTGGAACCCATGCTGCGGGCATTACGTAACGCCGTTCCGTCTGCCAACGTGCTGGTCGTCGATGACGCAAGCCCCGACGGAACGGGAAAAAAAGCCATAGAACTGGGCGAAGAACTGGGCAACGTGGACGTCCTGCAGCGCCACGCCAAGAATGGACTAGGTGGCGCCTATCGCGCCGGATTCGCGTGGGGACTTGAGCACGACTTTGACCACTTCGTCGAGATCGACTGTGACTTCAGTCATGACCCCGCGGCGTTACCACGGTTACTCGTCGCCGCCGAGACCCACGACGTGGTGATTGGATCGCGCTACGTAAAGGGTGGACACATTCCCCAATGGACGTTCCTTCGACGTCTGATATCACGTGGCGGCAACCAGTACGCCTCGATCATGTTGGGGCTGCACGTCGCGGACTCGACGGCGGGCTACCGCGTGTACTCGAAAGACGCCCTCAAGAAGATCGACTTTCAGACCGTGAGTGCGAACGGCTACGGCTTCCAAATTGAGATGACCTATCGCGCGCGACGGGCAGGCGTTTCGATGATCGAGATTCCCATCTCCTTTACTGATCGCGAACTGGGCGAGTCCAAGATGTCCGGCGCCATCGTGCTCGAGGCGCTCGTTCTCGTGACGCGCTGGGCGCTGCTTCGTCCCTTTGGTCGCAGCGTCCGTTAGACGCGATCGACCAGCACTGAGGACAACACGCTCGCGAGTTTGTCCCTCGTCTCTTCGCGTTCGGCAATCGGATCAGATTCGCTCACGATGCCCGCACCTGCCCACGCTTCGAAGTTGGCGCCCTCGACCATGACGCCACGAATCCCGACCCACCACTCGCCGTCGCCGTTCGNNCGAGCCAACCCACGGGGCCCGCGTAGTGACCGCGATCGTGCTGTTCTAGATCACAAATCAACTTGTAGGCGCTCTCACGGGGAATACCGCCCACCGCCGCGGTGGGATGTAGGAGTCGCAACACTTCGAGCGCGTCGGGTGCAGTGCCGGTTGTTTTGACGCCGTGGATCCAGGTACCGAGATGGGCCACCGTTCGTAGCGCGACAATTGAGGGTTGCGCGTCAACGGTTATCTCGTCGTAGCGACTCTCGAGAATGTTGACGAGATCGTCGACCAGGACCCCATGTTCGTGGAGGTTCTTCGTGCTGCCGAGCAACCAGTTCTGGTAGTCATCGGGAGCAACGTTCGGGGGTAGTGCGATCGTGCCTGCCAGGGGATGGCATTCAATTCGCATACCTTCGCGCCGCGCGAGCAATTCGGGACTGGCCCCCACGAAGCGGCGACCGTCAATGATGGGCATTGAATAAACCGTGCACGCAGGTTCTCGCTGGCGCAATCGCTGCGCAATCGCCGCGACGTCCAAAGGTTCGGAGACGGTACCAACGACCGCGCGCGCCAGCACCACCTTGTCGATCTCCTTTCGTCGAAGAATCTCGACCGCGAGCGCGACGTTATGGGCGTACTCCTCGGGCGTGGGCTG
>PKZI01000084.1 GCA_003133005.1 Acidimicrobiaceae bacterium
CGACGAGCAGCTTCAGTGGGGTGTGCGGTAAAGACAGGTCGTACGTCGAGCTGTTGAACCGCGTCAACAACGTCGGAATGCTGAAGGCGTCCTTCACGCAGCGCATCGTCAATGAGCGTGGTCACGCGATCAAGGGGACCGCGATTCATTTCACGCTCACGATGGCCTTGGCGACCGCGATGCGTTTGTTCGGCGACGTTCGCCAAGTGAAAATACATAGAAAAAGCTCGCACAAGCTGGCTTGCGGTCGTCAGATCCAGTTGCTCGAGTTCTACCATGGACGACGCGAGGTTCTCATCACATGTCCGTCGCACGTTTTCGAGGGTCTCTAAGAACTCCTCGGAGATTTGGCGTCGAAGTGTGTCGTCGAGTAGCGCGCCGAGGACAGCGAGGTCCGAGGAAAGGCTTGATTCGTGATTACCATCCAACGACGAAGGGACCGTGAATCCTCTCGACGCTTGGACGGGCGTATCGTGCCCAGAAGAATCGCTCGTCATCACTCAACGTTACAAAAGATTCAACATTGCGGGCGAAAGATCATTACATTTGACTCGGTCATCGCACGAAGANNCGAGCGACGAAGTTCCACCACATGAGAATGTCGCTCTCGAATGGAACGCCGCCCAAGATCATGGCTTTCGTCGCTTCACGTACGTCCAAGAAAATCTCGTCGGCGCCGCTGCCTAAATAGCCGAGTTGGCCAGGTTGAAGGATGTCGCCGTCAATAAGGAGCGAACCTTCTAGCACGATGACGCAGTATTCAAAAGTGGGTCGAAGCGGGACCGACAGCGGACCGCGAAGCACCAATTCGGCTCCTACGAGTTCAGTGTCGTGACGCGCGGCGCTTCGCACGCTCCACCACTCGCCGACCAGCACAATGACGTCTGCATCGTCAATCTCGATTCGAGGCAGATCGCGATGATGTTCGAAAGCTGGTTCGAGGTGCCGAGTGGCGTCGGGCTGGGCAATCCACAACTGAATCCCTTGGAGTTGCCCTTCATACTGTCCTGTTGCTTCTTCGGAATGTGACACGCCAAAACCGGCGGTCATGAGATTGAGTTGCCCCGGGGCAATGAGTTGCTCGGTACCGAGACTGTCGTGGTGGACGGCTTCGCCGTTCACCAACCACGTCACGGTCTGCAAGCCCGTATGAGGATGTGGACCGATGTCCAAGCCGTGCTCCTTGGTTACCCGCGCGGGACCCATATGGTCGGCGAAGCACCAAGCGCCGACGGTTCGGTGCCCACGACGCGGTAGGGCTCGGCGAACCGGCATCGCCCCAACGAGCGTGTGGCGACTTTGGCTCACTTCGAGGCGCGACACAACGTGAGGCTAGCGACGTTTTGGCCGCCGTCAAACTTGGCGCCGCTCGGTCGCGCGAAAAAGTGCCCGGGAGGGGTCGCCCGGGCACTTTTTGTGCAATGAATCTAGATGACGTCCGCGGGGTCGCTCTTTCGGTAGTGTCGCACTCCGAGAAAGGTGAGCACCAACATCACGAGGGCCAACACGAAGGACGCAATCGCGGCGTAGAACGCTACTGCCCCGAGGAAGCCGAATGCGTACGCGTTGAGCAGCAGACCGCGCAAGGTGTCGCCTCGAAAGATCAAGTTGACTTCGTTGGCAAGCGACGTATCGGAAGGGTCAGCCAAGGAGGCGGCACTCACTTGGGCGTAGGTCTTGCCGCCGCTGATTGCGTTTGTGTCGACGCCAATTATGTCATTGGCAAAAATCTGCGCCTCCGAGCCGGTGAGGACTTCTTTGCCAGCGTAGGACGTCATCTTTGCGTTGACGAGATCGCTATAGTCCCGCTGACCCGTGGTCGGAAAATAGATCTTCTGTTCGCTTAACTGCGAGTGAACCTGCGAATTCGTGAAGCTATAGCCAATCGTTAAGCCCACGCCAGCAACCAACAGCATCACGGTGAGTAACACGCCAACCCAGTTGAGGATTAGGTCCAGAGTCTTGCGCCTCATAAGTAATTCCTCTCGATATTTTTCTCCTTCATTCTCGCGTGGCGCCGATGACATGTTGTAGAGGAGAAAGTCCCTTTCACGAGCAGAACCCTTTGCTACGTCGTCAATTGACCTCAAGACCTATTCGTCGCAAGTAACCGAGGCCCATCACAGCGGCTTCGCAACCTACTCTCTCAAGGGCCGCCACGTCGTTATCATCGCGCACCCCGCCCGCGGCGACGATCTTGAGTCCGCTCGCGCAAACGTGGCGATACAACCCGAGGTCGGGCCCACCGATGGTGCCGTCGCGCTGGATGGCGGTGACGTGAAGACGGGTGACGCCCGCGACCACGCATCGATGCAGTGCCTCGTCGACGCCGAGACCAGCGGACGCCTTCCAACCTCGCACGGAGAGCTCGCCATCTCGAACGTCAAATGCAACGACGAGTTGTTCGTTGAATGCGTCAACGAATTCTCCGAGCGCCTCCGATGTCGACCACACAGCAGTCCCCACGATGATGCGACTCGCCCCGGCGTCAAGCGCGTCGCGGGCACTCGCGAGTGTGCGTATACCTCCCGATACTTGAAGCGGAATGGTCCCGGCGAGGAGCGAGCATCGTCTCACGACGTCGCGTCGTAGTTCGCCATCTCGAGCACCTTCAAGGTCCACGATATGGATGAGGGGAGGATTGGTCGCGACGATTCGGGCCATGAAATCCTCAATGGGCTTTCGAAACAAAACGCGATCGTAGTCGCCCTGTTTCAGTCGTACGGCGAAGTCGCCGAGCAGGTCGATGGCGGGAATCAGTTGCATAGCAGCGTAGTAGCATGATAGCATAGTGATATGACGAGTGGCAAGGTACTCCCGGCGGCTTCCATGCCCGAGACGGCAGAGCGGTTTGACGAGCTCGTCGCCGCCTTCGCGCTGCTGCGCGACCCCGAGATCGTGGCAGCGTTCTTGAAAGATCTCTGCA
>PKZI01000037.1 GCA_003133005.1 Acidimicrobiaceae bacterium
GACGCGTGGGTCATCACCGATGGCAGCTCAATGAGGCTCTCGACCCCGCCAAGGGACTCTGCCAGGGTGAAGACCTCCGTTGCTTCGCACACTTTCCTCGCGGCACCGGTGCCACCCTTCAGCGTGAAGCTCACCATTCCTCCAAAGTCACTCATTTGGACCGCCGCGACCGCGTGACCCGGGTGGGTAGTGAGACCCGGGTAGTAGACACGCTCAACCGAGTGGTGTTTTGACAGGAAATCCGCGACGGCACGCGCATTCGCGCAGTGGCGCTCCATTCGAACGCCGAGAGTCTTAATACCCCGCAGCAACAGGTAGCAATCAAGCGGTCCGGGAATCGCGCCGATGGCGTACTGATGGAACTTCAAGGCTGTCGCCAGATCATCGTTGTTGGTCGCGACGAACCCGCCCAGCACNNGTGTTGTCGACGACGACGAGTGCGCCGAATTCGTGGGCGACGTCGCTCAACGCCGGGATCGACACGACGTTCAGCGTGGGGTTACTCGGTGTCTCCACCCAGAGCATCTTGGTCGAGGGCCCAAACGCCGCACGCACGGCGTCGATGTCGGCGAGATCGACCGTTATCGTCTCGAGCCCCCATTGCGCGTAGATTCTGGTGAGAAGTCGATACGTACCGCCGTAGGCGTCGTTGCCCAACATCACCTGATCGCCCGGCGACAACGTGCGTAGCAGCGCGTCCTCGCCGGCGAGGCCCGAGGCGAAGGCGACGCCAAATTGGGCTTCTTCGAGGTTGGCGAGACACGTCTCGAGTGCGGCACGTGTCGGATTGTCGACGCGACCGTAGTCACTGAAACGTGGGACGCCAACGCCGTCTTGGGCGTAGGTAGACGTGAGATAGACGGGTGGGTTCACCGCACCGGTTGTCGGGTCAGGCTCTGATCCAACGTGAATGGCCCTCGTATTAAATCCGCTCATATCTCGTTCCTCTGTTGCAGGAATCCGAGTATGTCACTACGCGTCAAAACTCCCACGGGGTGGCCGCCGTCGAGCACGAGGACACCCGGCGTCGAACTCAGCCGCTTCGTCAATTCGGACACGGTCATCCCGACACCCACCATAGGGAGTGGTGCGTCGGCGATGTCCTTTACACGCAGGTCGAGGACTGCCGGATCACGCGTCGTCGCCTCGAGCACACCGAGTTCGCTCAGCGATCCCGATACTTCCTTGGCCGCGAGCGGAAGTTCATCGGTCACGGTCACGAGGAGTTGAGACACGTCGTTCTTTCGCATGACCGTGATCGCGTCGCGAACGAGAACGTCTTCGGTGACGAGGACCAAATCGGCGAGCGCGTCAGGTTGACGCTGCAGTTTGTTGGTCATCACGTCGCCGGCGTCCAACTCGTCGTGAGGTCGCAAGAATCCCATATCCGTCATCCACGTGTCGTTGAAGATCTTGGAGAGATAGCCACGTCCCGAATCGGGAATAAGGACCACCACCACTGCGTCGGCGGGCAGTGTCGTCGCCGCACGCAACGCCGCAACAACGGCGGTGCCGCCCGATCCACCGATCAGAATTCCTTCTTCGCGGGTCACTCTTCGCGCCATGGCGAACGCATCCGCGTCACTCACCGCAATGACCTCGTCGACGAGTGACGGGTCGTAGTTCGCGGGCCAAAAATCCTCGCCCACGCCTTCGGTGAGATAAGGACGACCAGCACCCCCCGAATAGACCGAACCCGCGGGATCGGCCGCGATGATTCGTATATTCGGATTCTTCTCTTTCAGATACTTGCCCACGCCGCTTATCGTGCCACCCGTACCCGCTCCGGCCACGAAGTGCGTCACCCGTCCTTTTGTTTGCTCCCAGATTTCTGGACCCGTCGTTTCATAATGCGCGCGCGGATTGTTCGGATTTGAGTACTGATCTGGTCGAAATGAATTCGGCGTTTCCTTCGTGAGACGCTCGGCGGTTGAGTAATACGAATCGGGGTGTTCGGGAGGTACCGCAGTGGGACACACCACGACTTGGGCTCCGTAGGCACGAAGCACATCGATCTTCTCTGGCGCCATCTTGTCGCTCATCACAAAAATACATTTGTAGCCACGTTGCGCCGCGACAATCGCGAGACCCACCCCGGTGTTGCCGCTCGTTGGTTCGATAATGGTCGAGCCGGGTCCGAGTAGCCCGTCGCGCTCGGCCGCTTCGACCATGGTGAGTGCGGGTCGATCCTTCGAGCTTCCTCCAGGATTTGTCGTCTCTAGTTTCGCGATTACGTCACACGACACGTCGTGGGCAACTCTCCCAAGTTTGACCATTGGGGTGTGGCCAATGAGTTCTATAGGACTCTCTGCAACGTCCATGTCGTGGTATTTCATTGCGCCCTCGTATTCTCGGGTATCTGCATTCGTGGAAGGATTCTCACCCTTCTTGACACTTTAAGTGACCTCACCTAATTTTAAGTAGAACCAAAGTACTCAAAAGAGCGTTAACTCTTTCGTCTTCTTCGCGAAGTGGCGACTACCAGTTTTGCAACCACGTCTCGAAGTGAAAACGAGAGGTCATTCTTATCTCTTCGACTGGACGTAAAGCACTTCAACTGCGCCGACCAATTGACTAGGCAAAAATGGCTTTACGAGAGACGAGAAATTGAGCGACGCGACAAAATCAGGAATCTCGCTCTCACCGCCAACTAGAAAAAGAGTTGGGACGTCGGGTAGTGCGCCGGGAAGTAAACCGGACGTTTCAAGGCCGGATGATTGTGTTGGGTCGATATCAACTATCAGGACGTTGGTGGATTGACCAGCGCTGCGATAAATATGACTCACCGAATCTTC
>PKZI01000005.1 GCA_003133005.1 Acidimicrobiaceae bacterium
AATGATGGCAAACGATATTCAATTGCTTTCCCGCGGTCGCCCTCTGCTTGCCCTCGGAAGTCAGATAAACCCACACATTGAAATGAGGTATTCGATGCCTTGGTCGCACCCAGCGCCACGGATGCGCGAATACGTCTTATCTCGCAAACGCTCCTTGCTCATCTTGCTTTGAATGGACGTGCTGGATATGCAAGTGTTAGTGACGCGAGGTTGGTCATCATACCGATCAAGAGATGAATTGAAAGGAATGCTCTTTGTCGTTCTTGCCAGAGGTACAGTCTGACGAATGCCCACACCCGCCCCAGATGGCGCCTCACCTAGTTCGAACGACCTTGCGCTGAACCAACCCGGAGCGACGCTGCGTAAGAAGTCCGTCGAGATGAGGAAGTCGCATCCAGTCCTGTTGCCACTCCCTCGACCTTTTGGAATTCACAACGATGGGCGTGCATGGCGACGTGGTGCACAAGGTGAAGAAGCAGTGGGTCGCCAACTCCGCAAGCAGGGCGAATGCCGGCGAGTGATCCACAATGTGTCCTTTGGCAAGAATGATGTCGACATCGGTTACGTGGTGATAGGTTCTCCCGGTGTCTTCGTCTTGAACACGAAGAACCATCTCGGTGGTCGAGTAGTCGCGTTTACAAGTGCGATTTATGTCAACGGCGAACGCCAGACTTATCTCGCCAAGTCTCTTGCCGAAGGAAGACGAGCGACGAAACTCCTACGATCCGCTTGCGGGATGGACGTACAGGTCAAGCCCGTCATTGTCATCATGGCGAGTGAACTGTCATTCATAGGTTCACCTGTGTTCGTAGATGTGGTGGCCGGAAAGGTAATCGTCAAGTGGCTCGAGAATCAAGTGCCGTTCTTAGACCCGTCCAAGGTTGAGAGCATCCACGAGGTTGCGCGCTCTAGGTCAACTCGGGTGAGTTGAATTTTTCCGCTGCGTACCTATTTCCAAAACTTTCAGTGAACCTCTCGTTCGTTAGAGAGGTACCTCCATCCAAAAAAACTCAATAATGTGGTCTGTAACCATCATTAAACGTTTTAAGGATGGCTCTAGACGACATTATTTGATATAATGACCACCGGACCCAAGGAGAGGCTGAAGAGATGAGTACCAGACCAGTTCCCGCGCGAACACTCCGCTCGGCCCAAATTTTGGGGGATCAATTACGTACGTGGAGGAAGCTCCAATCGTTAACCATCGAACAACTGGCAGCGAGGGCGGGAGTGAATCGCGAAACGGTTTCTCGCCTGGAGCACGGTGACGTCGCCGTGGGCATGGGCACACTATTAAATGTGGCGAGGGCACTCGGGATCCTCGACAATCTAGTCACCGCTTTGGACCCTTTCGAAACCGACTTTGGTCGTGCCCGCGCCGACCAAACTCTTCCGAAGAGGGTGCGTTCGTGAGCCCAATACCGAGTGTCCAGATTGAAGTGTTCCTCGACGCAAATGACACACCGATTCAGGTTGGCGCAGCGTTCGTCAGTTTTCGACGTGGAACAATCTCGACGAATTTCAATTATGACCGCTCGTACTTAAGTCGAGATGACGCTTGGGAGATAAGCCCAGATCTTTCCCTCGTCAGCCGGTCTTCGGTGGTACAAGGTCTACCAGGAGCGATAGCGGACACCGCGCCAGACAGGTGGGGACGAAACTTAATCTCTCAGCGACTCCGCGCTCGGGCGAAAGAGGAGGGCCGTAGCAATCCTGGTGTGACAGATGTTGATTATCTCTTAGAGGTGAGCGACCACACACGCCAGGGTGCCCTCCGTTACACCGTGGGTGGAAGCGATTTTCTTACAGCAAGTAGGGACGTGCCAAAACTTCTCGAACTCCCGGACTTGCTGACTGCCGTTGAAATCGTTTCTCGTGACGAAGTAAGTGGTGACACCATGGCCGCGGTGAAGTTACTTCTTGATGCTGGTACCGGAACCCTCGGCGGTGCGCGTCCTAAGGCGTCTGTTCGAGATGCCGGTCGTCTTTTGATTGCTAAATTTCCACACCACGGTGATCGATGGGACGTCATGGCGTGGGAAATGACGTCGCTTGATCTGGCCGAAGAATGCGGAATTCAAACGCCAAAACGCCAACTCGTGGAGGTGAGTGGACGGAGCGTTCTCTTGCTTGAGCGCTTCGATCGAGTGAACAATCGACGGATTCCCTTCATAAGCGCAATGACACTCGTTCAAGGTCGAGACGGTGAGACTCGTGACTACCTTGAAATTGCTGAAAGCTTGACGGACTCCGGGAGCAACGTGGAGAAGGACCTCATTGAGCTGTGGCGACGAATTGCATTTTCGATCGCTATTAACAACACCGACGACCATCTGCGAAATCACGGTTTTCTCCGTCGCGGCTCGGGGTGGACACTTGCGCCGGTCTTCGACGTCAATCCGAATCCGGACGAAGAGGCGTCGCGGTCCACGACCATAAACTTTGAGTCGGATCCGAGTGAGGCTCTAAGAGCCCTCTTCGCCAGTTCTTCGACTTTCGGGCTCTCCAACAATCTTGCATCAGAGATTTGGCGCGAAGTGAGGGATGGCGTAAAGGGATGGAAAGTAGCGGCGAAGAAAAACAAAATCGGTGAAAGCGAGATTCGCCGATTCGAGTCCGCCTTTGATGTGTCGCGTTTCGGCAACGATTGATTAGCTCAGGAGGAATCCCGAAAGCTGAAGTGATGCTGACGGATCCTTTCTGAATTGCTTGGACGATTGCAATTTTCCTCAGAGGCTATGTGCTTGACAAGCACGTCGGTAAGTAAACGCGCAAGCCCTACCTCTCGACTCGGATCTACGTATGGACAGGCGGTATTCCTCGTGGTTATTTGAGTGCGATACCCCCGACCAGTGCGCGACGAAAACAACGTTGCTGGCGAGATCGCGAACGCCTAT
>PKZI01000034.1 GCA_003133005.1 Acidimicrobiaceae bacterium
AGGGGAGCGATGCTCGTGTCGGGAGCATCACCTTCGAGTTCCACGAAGTAGTCACCCATCTCACGTTGCCAGCGCTCGTTGACCTCGGTCACTGCCATCTTCTTTTGGGCGGCCTCGAAGTCGTCAGTCTCGAGGTAGCCAATCAACGTACCGTCTTCCTGGAGGAAGAGTGAGTAGTTGTTCCATCCACTGTCGTGCAGCGCTTGGCGCATCTCTGGCCACACGTTTGCATGCCGCTCCACGTACTCATCGATCCGGTCGGGCCGAACCTTGAGTTGAAAGCAAATTCTTTGCACGCTGCAGACTTTCCTAGTTTCGAGTGAAGCACTACGGGGCGCCCCTTACTGGCGGCGCCCCGTAGTTGATCAGCCAGGGAGGCTTCAACTTCTAGAAGTTGAAGTCCTTCACGTTCGCCTTGGTGAACACGAAGGGTGCGCCCAAGGTGATGAAGTTCGAAGGGTCACCCGAGCCAGCGATGGCCTTCGTGATTGTCCAGGACTTCGCCTCTTTCAACTGTGGAGCTGACGAAGGAATCGTGATCGTCGATCCGACCGTGTTCTTCGTCGCGCCCGTTGCCAGGTCAATCGCGGTCCAACCGGCCAAGTAGCCGAGGTCCGCGGGGTTCCAGAGTTCGAATGCCTTGACATTGTCGTTACCGGTGTACACACCCATCTGTGAAGGCAGACCAAGACCAGTCAGGATCAACTTCTTGTACTTCGCCTCGTGGGTGCTGAGGTACTGCGCCGCCGTTGAGATACCGACTGTCGTTGGCGAGATGATGCCAGCCAACTTGGGGTACTTCGCGAGCAGGCCCTGAAGAACCGTCAAGGAGGGCGTCGGGTCGTCGTTACCGTACACGGTCGCGACCAACTTCATCTTGGGGTAGTGCTTCAGTTCAACCTTCATGTACGAAATCCAAGCGTTCTGGTTCGTGGCGGTAGCCGCGGCAGAAAGGATGGCGATCTGACCGGTGCTGTGAATCTCACTGGCGAGCAACGTCACCTCAGACTCACCAATTTCTTGGGTGTTGGCCTGGTTGATGAAGATGTTGTTCGTGCAGTAGTTGTCCGAGTCAAAACCAACGATGGTGATGCCAGCGGCTTGGGCTTGCTCTAAGTCAGGGCACAGTGCCGATGGGTCGTTGGCCGCAATGACGATGGCCTTCGCGTTGGCGGCGATGGCTGCTTCAATTGCCGGCTCTTGGGCGGCCGCGGTGTCGACGGTTCCACTGTCGACCACACCCGTCCAACCGTAAGCCGTTAATGCCTTTTGCACACCGGCGTCCGCAATGACTTCGTACGGGTTCGTGGTGTCCTTAGGAATGATGTAGACCACTCCCGAGCTAGCGGCTGACGCAATGCCGACCGGAACGGCGCACATACCAAGCACCATTCCTAGAGCCGAGACGGCGATCAGCGCCTTCTTCGAAGCGTGACGCTTCAATGATTCCAACTTCATGTTCCCCCTCATTTGAAATTCGTTAGTTGATTTGAACTGCTAAGCACCACGTAGCGTCATACGACGAGAAATAATGCCAGGGCAAAAGTATCACAAATTGTTAGTCATGACCACCCAAAATGTGAACACGGTTACAAAAGCATCGGGCCTGATGGTAGGGGACTTCACCCCCGAGGGACTAACTGTTCGCGCGCTTGCTGAGGCTCGCGGAATTCAGCCGCTGCCTGACCAGGTGGTAACCCCTAGGGATGTTCGGAATCACCACGCTCGCGAGAAGAAGCAGCCCAAAGACGATGCTCTGGTCCTCGGACGAGACGTTCTTGATGGTGAGGATCTGGTCAAACGTCCCGACCGCGATGACCGAGAGGAACACCCCAACCGCCGAACCTCGCCCGCCGAAGATAGAGACACCGCCGAAGAGCACGATCGCGATGACGTTGAGTTCCAGACCGCTCGCCGCGTCGTAACGCGCGGTATTCGTCTGGTAGGTGTAGAGAATGCCCGCGAACGCACACACCACGCCCGAGGTCAGATAGAGCAAAAATTTGATGCGCTTCACGCGGATGCCCGAGAAGAACGCTGCCTCTTGCTGCAGTCCGATCGCGAAAATCGACCGACCGAGGGCCGTGAAGTGAAGCAAGACGCCATAGATCACCGCGAGCACCACAAAAATACCGAAGGCCCATGCGAAGGGCGTGCCTGGAATCGTGTTCGTGCCGATGTCCGTCCACGGACCACCGAAGTTGGTGATCTCGTTCGTCCCGAGTATTACCTCGGCGAGCCCGCGGAACATCGTGAGTGTCCCAATGGTCACCGCGATGGACGGTAGTCCCAACCGGGTGACGAGAAAACCGTTCAACGCACCACCAATCGCGCCGACACAGAGGGTTATCAACATGGCGAGGAACACTTCGACGTGATGCTCAAAGAGATAGCCGAACGTCGCGCAGGCCAGTCCAAGCATCGCGGCAACGGACAGATCGATCTCGCCAGTGGTGATGATCAGCATCTCGGGCAGCGCCATGATCGCGATCAAACCGAAATTGATACCCGCAAAGAAGATGGTGTCCTTGGTAAAGAACTGCGACGTCGAGAAGCCGCCGTAAAAAAGATCGAAGATGAACAGCAGGCCGAGCATCCCTTCCCAACGCACGAGCGAGCGGAACCCAAATCCCGTCCTCGCGCCCGCGAGGCCAAGTTCTTGGTCGTCTAGGACCGGGACGTCAGTCGACACGGGTCGCCCCCTGTTTGAGGCGCAGAGCGAGGCTCGCCCGGTTGCTGACAAACCGGTCGATACTGACCGCGACCAGGATCAATGCGCCAGCCAACGCCGAGTCCCAAAAGGGTGAGACGTTCGTCACCACGAGCGCTTGGTTGATGACCTGCAACAAAATCGCGCCGAGTCCGGCGCCAATCACGGTCCCACTACCACCGAAGATCGCGACGCCCCCGACGACGCACGACGCGATCACTAGGAGTTCGTAGCCAGTTCCCGCCGTGGCGTTGACGGTCGCGAACTCCGACGCGAAGAGAACACCACCGAGCCCGGCCAGCGAACCACTTAGGAGGAACGACGTGAAGACGCGCCGACCGACGGGAACGCCCGCGAGTTGCGCCGCGACGGGATTCGATCCAATCGCGTAGAGCTCTCGCATCGAACGAAACGATCGCATGGCGAAGGCGATGACGAGTGCCGCGATCAGCGGGATGATGAATATCCACGGTATTCCCGCCCACGTCTCGTAACCAATCTTCTGAAACGAGCTCGGTATGACGGTCGGCTCGATCTGGACACCGGTACCAATGAGATTCAAGATCCCGCGGATTATGTAGAGCGCCGCGAGCGAGACCACCAGACTGGGCACCTTCGCGACGGTGACAATGAGCCCAATCAACGCGCCACAGAACGCACCCACACCAATCCCTATGAGGAAAGCAACGATCACACTGCCGTTTGAATGAAAGGTCGACGTGCTGTACGTGTGGGTGTAGTACTCACCTACCAAAAACGCGGACATGCCGAGCGTCGAACCAACTGAGAGGTCGACGTTTCGAGTAACGATAACCAACGTCTCTCCAATAGCGAGCAGAATGAAGAGCGATGAGTTCGTCAGGATCTGTTGCACGCTGGTGATGTTGGCAAAGCCAGGCGTCTTGATCGCGGTTCCAAAGAACAAGATCAGAATCACGGCGAAAATTGCGAGTTCGCGGGCGCGCGAGAAAGTCTCGGCGACTCGGTGCGACTTCACGCGTTGCACGGCGACGGGGGTGTCGAGGACGCTCACGGTTCGCCCCGTACCTGACCGGTTGCCGCCATCATGATCGACGTCTCGTTCGCGTCAGAGCGTTCAATTGTCGCGGTAAGTCGGCCTTCTCGCACCACCAGGACCCGGTCCGCCATGCCAAGCACTTCGGGGAGCTCCGAGGAAATCATCAAGACGGCGACACCGTCAGCGGCGAGCGCGTTGATGATGCGGTGCACTTCGGATTTGGTGCCTACGTCAATTCCGCGAGTCGGTTCGTCGACAATTATCAACGAAGGAGCTCCCGAGAGCCACTTGGCGAGTACCACCTTCTGCTGATTGCCACCCGAGAGGGTGTTCGCCTCGTCGCTCAATTTTCCGTACTTTAACTGTAGTTTCAACGCCCAATCCTTGGCGAGGTTCTGTTCCGAATTGCGAAAGAGCAAGAGACCGCGACTGAGTCGACCGAGCGACGCGAGTGCCACGTTGTGGTCGATGCCGTAGTCCATGACCAGACCCTGCTGACGCCGGTCCTCGGGAACGAACCCGATTCCCGCGTGCATCGCTCGCAACGGGGAGTTTCCTTTGAGCAACGTTCCCTTTATATGCACGGTACCTACGTCGTACCTGTCTATGCCGAAGATGGCCCTCGCAATTTCAGTACGGCCCGAACCAACGAGACCCGAGAGTGCAACGATCTCGCCAGCGTTGATCGTGAAAGAGATGTCGTAGAACGTCCCTTCGCGCGTCAAATGCTCGACCCGCAGGACTTCCTCACCGGCTTTTATGGCGGTCTTGGGGTACAAAGTGCTGAGGTCGCGACCGACCATCGAACGCACCACCTCTTCAATGGTGATGTCACTAATTAGGTCAGTTCGAACAAATGCGCCGTCGCGCATAATCGTGACTCGTTGGCACATCTCAAAGACCTCTTCGAGCCGGTGCGAGATGAACAACACCGCGACACCACGTTCGCGAAGATTCGCAACGACGGTGAACAATCGTTTCACCTCTTCGGGGCTGAGTGCCGCGGTCGGCTCATCCATTACCACGACCCGAGCGTCCTTCGACAGCGCCTTGGCGATTTCGACCATCTGCTGATCGGCGACTGACAGGCCCTTTGCCTTTCGACCCGGGTCAAGGTCAATACCAAGTTGCTCGAAAATGGCGCGCGACTGACGACGCATCTCGCGACGGTCGATCCGTCGACCAAATGCGAGAGGCTGTCGGCCAAGGAAAATATTCTCCGCGACATTGAGGTCGTCGAAAA
Source organism: Acidimicrobiaceae bacterium (assembly GCA_003133005.1). GTDB lineage: Bacteria > Actinomycetota > Acidimicrobiia > Acidimicrobiales > RAAP-2 > RAAP-2. The sequence continues at coordinate 4,972 of PKZI01000034.1, forward strand.
GCGTCGGCTCCTGGTAGATGACCGCGATGCCGGCGTCCTGACTGTCGTGCGGTCCGTGGAAGTTCGTCACCGCACCTTCGTACGTGTACGTTCCACCGTCGAGCTGATAGACCCCCGCAATGATCTTCACGAGGGTGGATTTGCCGGCGCCATTTTCGCC
>PKZI01000024.1 GCA_003133005.1 Acidimicrobiaceae bacterium
TGGTAGTGCCGTTCTCCACCGCCGTAAAAACTCGATCGATAGTGAACATTGGGATGCAAGAAGACGTTAAAGACACCCAAGATGAGCCCACCACTCACCGTGAGACTTTGCCAATCGTCACGTTGGGAGAGTCCTTTCAAGAGTCCCACGGGGGTCGAGCTGACCAATCCCAATCCAAGGGTGTCGGTAGGGTGCAGGAGCTCTACGGCTTGTTCGATGCTCAATTCACGCGCGACCACCGAAGCATTCTGCCCGACAACCCGCAACTTCGAGGAGCAAACAAATGAACGAATCCTTACTAATTGACGTGTGGAGTGACGTGGTGTGCCCGTTCTGTTACCTAGGGAGCCGACAGCTCGCCGTTGCGGTTGAGCAATTCGAACACCGCGACGAGGTCGTAATTCGCGAACACGCCTTCGAGCTGGACCCTTCGGCACCGCGAGACTACGGCGTCACCCTGCCGGAATTACTCGCCAAAAAGTACGGCATGCCGATCGAGCGAGCTCGCGCTCTTAACGAACGCCTGGAGGGCGAAGCGAGCCAGCTTGGTCTCGCGTGGTCGATGAAAAACGCCCAGCCGGCTAACACCTTTGACGCGCATCGCCTCGTTGCGCTCGCTGCACACCAGCACAAGGGGGCGGCAATGGTCGAACGTCTCTTTCGCGCGTACTTCAGTGACGGTCTTCTCATCAGTGACCGTGACACACTCAATGAGCTAGCAAGCGAATGCGACGTTGACGACGCGCCATCACTCTGGTCGAGCGACGACTTCACGAGCGACGTTCGCGACGACGAGCAAAAGGCCGCCGAGCTCGGAATCACGGGTGTCCCGTCGCTCGTCATCGACGAAAAGTTCATGGTCGTGGGCGCCCAAGGTTCTGACCATTTACTCGACGTGTTGAACCGTGCGTGGTCGCGTCGAACGGCCGCTTAATCCTCGTCGGCTGGCACGACCGCCGCAGTCGCTACCGAGTGTCCCTCGTCAAGACTCATCACTCTCACTCCAGTGGCGTCACGGCCCTGGGACGATACATCTCGCACCGGCGTACGGATGAGAACGCCGCCACTGGACGCCAGTAGTACTTCGTCGCCGAGTCCCGCCATAAATGCGGCAACGACGTAGCCGCGCGCCGCGGTCAACTTGATCGCGCGTACGCCCTGACCGCCGCGTCCCTGCTGATTGAAGCGCTCAATCTTCACTCGCTTACCAAAGCCGGTGTTGGTCACGAGGAACAAATCAGCGTCGTCGCGAACTACGTCCAGCGAGATCGCCTTGTCGTCGTCCTTCAACTTGATGCCGCGAACTCCCGTGGAATCACGTCCTACTTCGCGCACCTCGTTTTCGTTAAACCGAATCGACATCCCTCGATACGTGACGACCATCAAATCATCCTCGCCACTGGTCGGCACCACGCGTACGACCTCGTCTCCGTCGCGAAGTTTGATTGCTATCCAGCCTTCGCGCCGTGACTTGTCGTACTCGCTGAATGCCGTCTTCTTGACTGTTCCGTCGGCGGTGGCGAACACGAGAAACTTGTCTATTGGAAAGTCCAACGTCGAAACTATCGCCTGAACCCTCTCGCCGGGCTGCAAACTCAAGAGGTTGACTATCGCTGTCCCCTTCGCAGTCCTCTCCTTGATTGGGATCTCGTGACCCCGAAGTCGAAACACTCGTCCCTTATTAGAAAACAAAAGTAGGTACGCGTGCGAGCTGGTGTGCACAATCTGCTCAACGAAATCCTCATCGCGAAGTTTCGCCCCTTGAACGCCACGTCCACCGCGTGCTTGCACGCGAAACGAACCCGCCGCAACGGACTTGATGTAGCCCGCCTTGGTCATCGTGATGACAATTTCTTCGTCATCTATGAGGTCTTCAACGCCCATCTCGCCCGGATCATTAATGATCTGCGAAACGCGTCCGTTGGCGTACTTATCGCGAACGGCCGCGAGTTCATCGGCGATGACACTGCGCAACTTATCGTCGCTCTCGAGAATGGACTTGAGTTCACCAATGGTCTCACGAAGTTTCGCCATCTCCTCTTCGAGTTCAGTTCGCCCCAACTTGGTCAAGCGACCAAGTGTCATGTCCAAAATATGGTTTGCCTGCTCTTCGGAAAACTCGAAGGGCGACGCCATCAAGGAAGAACGGGCATCACCGCGATCCTCGGACCCACGAATCGTTGCGATGACCTGATCGAGCATGTCAATCGCCTTGAGGAGGCCTTCGACGATGTGGGCTCGGGCCTCGGCCTTGCGCAGTCGGAATTGGGTTCGGCGAGTAACCACTTCAACCTGATGAAGGATGTAGTGAATGAGTGCCTGTGCGAGGTTCAAGGTCCGTGGAACACCGTCGACGAGCGCCAACATATTGACCGCAAACGTGGTCTGAAGCGACGTGTTTTTGTAGAGCTTGTTCAGCACCACGTTCGCATTGGCGTCACGCTTTAGTCGTATGACCAGTCGCGAACGTCGTCCCGCTGAATCGTTCTGCATGGCAGCGATACCTTCGAGCTCACCACTCTTGACGAGCTCGTAGATCTTCTCTTCGATCGACTCGACCGAAACTTCGTAAGGAAACTCTGTCACTACGATTCGAGTTTCACGACCGCTCTCTTCGACTTCGGCCACCGCTCGCATTTTGATTGACCCGCGCCCGGTGCGGTAGGCGTCGAGGATGCCCTGGCGGCCAAGAATCTGCGCGCCGGTCGGAAAGTCCGGACCCTTCACAAAGGCCATCAAGTCATCCGGGGTGGCTTGAGGATTCGCGAGCAAATGCAGTGTGGCGTCAATAACCTCACCGAGGTTGTGCGGGGGAATCTTCGTCGCCATCCCTACTGCAATGCCTTGGGAACCATTTACTAAAAGGTTCGGATACCTTGAGGGAAGAACCGTGGGTTGCTGCGTGGAGTTGTCGTAGTTCGCTTCGAAGTCAACGGTGTCCTCATCGATCGAATCGAGCATCTCCAGAGCGATTGGAGCCAAGCGACACTCCGTGTAGCGCATGGCGGCCGCACCTTCGTCGGGACCAGTGCCGCCAAAGTTTCCGTGTCCACTGATAAGTGGGTGACGCATCGAGAAGTCCTGCACCATTCGAACGAGTGCGTCGTAAATGGCCGAGTCTCCGTGGGGATGATAGGTACCCATTACTTCGCCGACGACTTTTGCGCACTTTGCGAAAGGACGATCAGGGCGTAGCCCTTGGTCGAACATCGAGTAAAGAATCCGACGATGAACTGGCTTTAGCCCATCTCGAACGTCAGGCAACGCACGAGAGACAATGACCGACATCGAGTATTCGAGGAAGGACCGTTCCATCTCGAGATTGATCTCGATGGGTTCGACGTAACCCACAACGCCGTCGTCGCCCGGCGTGTCAGCACTAGCGTTCGGTGTCCTCTTGGCCATAATTCCTTCTTCCTAGATGTCTAGGAAACGAACGTCCTTCGCATTGGTCTGAATAAAGTGGCGGCGCTGGGGAACGTCGTCGCCCATCAAGATTGAGCAGACTTCATCCGCCAAGGCTGCTTGTTCTACGGTGATTTGCAGGAGTGCACGCTTGGTCGAATCCATGGTGGTGTCGCGAAGCTCGTCGAAGTCCATTTCACCAAGACCTTTTAGACGCTGAAAGTCGTTCTTGTGATTGGGGTTCTCTTCTATGAACTTCGTCTTTGCCGTGTCGTCGCGCAAGTACACCTTGTCCTTGCCAACCAGCGTCGAATAAAGAGGCGGTTGGGCCACGTACACGTGTCCGTTGTTCACCAGCTCGGTCATCTGTCGAAAGAAGAAGGTGAGCAGAAGCGTTCGGATATGACTGCCGTCCACGTCGGCGTCGGCCAGCAGAATGATCTTGTCGTAACGCACTTTCGTGACGTCAAAATCCGCCTCGACGCCCGCACCTATGGCGGAGATGAGTGCTTGGATCTCGGTGTTGCGAAGAATTTTGTCCGAACGAGCCTTCTCAACGTTGAGGATCTTGCCCCTGATTGGCAGAATTGCCTGGTTGCGCGGATTGCGTGCATCTTTCGCTGAGCCTCCGGCGGAGTTGCCTTCAACAATAAAGAGTTCGCATTCACGTGGATTGTTCGAGGAGCAATCCACCAATTTTCCGGGAAGACCGGCGCCATCAAGTGCGCTCTTGCGCCGCGTCAGATCGCGTGCTTGACGCGCGGCCATTCGTGCGCGCGACGCCTGGACGGCCTTGGCGACGATTTGATTTCCTTCGCGGGGATTCTCTTCGAGCCAGTCAGCGAGCTTCTCGTTCGTCGCGCGCTCAACGAGCGAACGAATCGAAACGTTGCCTAACTTGCCCTTCGTTTGGCCCTCAAATTGTGGTTCGGCGAGACGAACTGACACGATTGCCGTGAGTCCTTCGCGTATATCTTCGCCGAGAAGGTTGTCGTCCTTCTCCTTGAGAAGGTTACGTTTTCGTGCGTAACGATTCACGACGTTCGTGATTGCCTTGCGAAAACCCTCTTCGTGCATTCCGCCCTCGATGGTTGAGATGCCGTTCGCGAAGGAGTGGATGCTCTCGTAGTAACCCGTATTCCATTGAAAGGCAACTTCTACTTCTTGGCCTTCCTCGGATTGCTCGTAGGACCCAACCTTGCGGAAAAGGGATTCCTTGGAGTTATTGAGGTGACGAACGTAGTCAACGATGCCGCCGTTGTATTTATACGTCTCTTTCGCCTCACGCCCTTTTCGCTGATCCTCGAAACGAATCTCGAGACCACGATTCAAAAAGGCCATGATCTGAAGACGTTCGAGAATCGTTTGGGCGCGAAAATCCACTTCCTCGAAAATCGTAGGATCGGGCGTGAACGTCACAGTTGTACCAGTACGACCTCTCGGTGCCGGTCCAGTGACCTTTATTTTCCCCGAGGGTTTACCGCCGTTCTTGAACGTCTGGACGTGATGGCTCCCATCACGGTCGACTTCGAGAATCAATTCAGTTGAAAGAGCATTTACGACCGAAACACCGACACCGTGTAGTCCACCGGACACTTTGTATCCGCCACCGCCAAATTTGCCACCCGCGTGAAGCATGGTGAGAACGACTTCGGCCGCTGATTTTCCTGGATAGCTCGGATGATTATCGACTGGTATCCCTCGTCCATCGTCAACCACCCGGCAACTTCCATTTGNNTACATCCCCGGGCGCACCCGAACTGGCTCTAAGCCTTCAAGAACCGTGATTTCACTAGCTCCGTAATCAGCCGATCCCTTTGACTTCTGGGCCACGAAGGATTCCTTTCGATGCATGATTTTGGGCACGTTTTGCGCGGTCGATTTCAACGTTTCGGCTGTTCTATCCTACCCGCTTCGGTGTTACTTCAAAACCCCAACGGTCGTAGTTTGGGCTCCACGAATGGTACCTAGACGGCGTCGAGAACGGTGCGAAGCGCGGTGGGTGCTTGGTCGCCGAGCGACGAAAAACCTCGAAGAATTATCTCTCGCTCCTCGTTTATTTTTTGTGCGTACGCACCCGACGGAACTCGTATCAAGAGGACGCCATTTTTTACGAATTCGGGATGACATTTTTCTGCCAGAAGTGGTTCAACGATGTTGGGCCACATACGACGGATCTCGTCAATGGTTCGTAGATCGACTTTACGCAATCGACTTGCCACGACATCGAGAATCTCTCCGAGTCGACGTGGTTCTTCGGGACTCCTTTTCATGACGATAGCGACGAGAGGTCAATCCTGGCGGCGGGATCCATACCACTCGGCAGAGGTGAGGCCGTCGTGACAAGAGTTTGGCCCTTGGGCAGCAGTTGTAACAATCGATCGCTTCTAAGAGGATCAAGCTCACTAAAAACGTCGTCGAGGAGAAGTAATGGGTCGAGGTTTCGTTGCTGGCGTACCAATTCGTGTCCTGCGAGACGCAATGCCAATGCGAGTGAACGCTGCTCGCCCTGGGACGCTTGTCGTCGAGCGTCCCGGCCGTCGAGGACTAACGCAATGTCGTCACGTTGGGGGCCAACAGTGGAGTGTCCTCTGTATTGATCGTCGCGAAGGGCATCGCGAAGGGCATCGATAAGGGAACCGGACCAGGACTTTTCGTAACGGACCCCCACCCCTCGGTCATTCTGCGCGAGTTCTTGGTAGAAATCGGTAACGAGGGGCGCGAGTTGATCGACGAGTTTGGTTCGAATCTCTAACACTTTTTCGCTCACTTCACAGAACTCTGTGTCCCAGACAAAAAGCTCCTCTCTCTGAGCGTGTGTTGGCGCCTCACCTTGCAATGAGCGGAGAAGTGCATTTCGCTGGCTTAGGACTTTTGCGAAGCGCTCTATCACTTCTCCAGTTGTCAGATCGACGTCGGTGAGAAGATTCGTCAAGTAGTTGCGTCGTTGTTCGGGTCCCTGTCGAACGATGTCGACGCCTTCGGGCGTGAACACAGTAAGTGGAAGTACTTCTGAAATGACAGATCGGTTTAGTGGTCGTTGACCGTTCACGAGCATTTTTTTGGTCGTATTTCGTAGTCCCCTTGTAAGGGTTAGATCGATCTGGATTCGCCGCTCCTGCTGAAAAAGAGCTCCGTGAACCTCCGCAAGTTGCTGGTTGGCGCGGATCATGTCGCTGGCGACACTCGTTCGAAAAGATGTCGATGTCGCCAGTGCAAATACGGCCTCAAGCACAGAGGTTTTCCCTGTTCCGTTTGGCGAAAGTAGGACTGTAATTGCTGAAGGGTCTGGTTGAAAATGGAACTCCGTAAAGAGACGAAAATTTCGAAGCGTCAGCTCGTGGAGACCCACGCCAATCTACCGATTACTGAACACGAACGGGCATCAAGAGATAACGAAATCTTGTGTCATCCACACCGTGAACCATGGCGGGTCGCACTGAATCAGACACCTCTAACACGACTTCGTCACCTGGCACCGCCTCAATGCCGTCGATGAGAAAACTTGGGTTGAAAGCGATGGTTATTTCATCTCCGTTGTAGTCCGCGTCGACATTGTCTTCGACGTCGCCGGCGTCATGACTCTGCGTTCGAATTTCGACACTTTTATCCTTCATAGTGAGTCGAACGGATGAAGTGGAGTCTTTCGCGAGAAGTTTTGCTCGACGTAGTGAAGTCAGGAGTGTGTCCTTGGCTATGCGGAGTTGGTTTGGATATGTTGCTGGAATTAGCTGGAGCACTGACGGGTAGTTGCCTTCAATGAGGCGCGACGAAATGGTGGTGGTTCCTACGACAAAACAAATCTCGACGTCCGTGACGATTATTCCAATTTTTTCGTCGGGTCCTGGAGAGGACACTGCTCGTTGTAATTCCTGAAGAGCTCGCGCGGGCACGAGTAGGTCTTGGTTGTCAGTGAGACTTTTCACGCCCGGCACGTCTCGAACGGCTAGTCGATACGAGTCCGTCGCAATCAGTCGAAGTGCGCCTTCGTCGGTCGTGAAGAGCACGCCGGTGAGGAGCGGGCGAGCGTCATCGTTCGCCGCTGCGCGAACCACTTGGTTGAGCCCCTGTATCAGATCGAGTGCTGCGACTTGATTTATCGGTCCTGTTATTGGCGGCAACTTCGGGTAATCAGCCACGGAGAATGTCCGAAGTGAGAACTTGGCTCGTCCCAACGAGATCTCGACATTGTCTTCGGTGCTTGAGATTGTCACCGCGCCGGCTTCGAGTGAGCGAACTGCATCGACTATCAGTCGTGCTGGTACCACCGATGATCCGTCTTCGTGACCAATGACATCCAAGACTGTTCGAACCGTTATATCTAAATCGGTACCCGTGACGGTCAGTTGATTACCGGTCAGTGAAAGAAGTACTCCAGATGACGCGCCAATCAATCGCGTAGCTACGACTCGACTCGCGGCACCCAATGCTTCAACGAGAATGTCTCGCTCTGATTTGAACTTCATGTAACTGCCTTTCCTTACTACTGAGGTTACGGTGCGTTATGTATATAAAGAACTGTTAGTAGTAGTAGGTCTGTGGATATGTGTGTTACGTAAGAAAAAACCTGATGAGTACTACTTTTAACAAACTAAGCCCACCCACACCCCTGTGACTAAAAGTTTCGACTCTACAAATTCAACTCTGAAGTGATGTGCAACAACAAACGATTTTCATCCCGTAATCAACAAAAAATTCCCTCGTTGTGCACAAGCTATTCCCTTCCATCACCCTGGAGGCGGCGCTTTAACTGATTGATCTGAGCAAGCAATTCGCTATTGACCGCGAGCTGATCTTTTATCTTCTCAACACCACTGATGACGGTCGTGTGATTTCGGCCATCGAATATTCGCGCGATCATCGGATAGGAATAGTTATCAAGCAGGTCGCGGATGAGATACATCGCAACGTGACGAGCGTGGACCAATGGCCGCAATCGTTTCGATCCACGAACATCCTCAACCGAAAGCCCATAGAAATCTGAAACAACCGCAAGGATGGTTTCAGGTTTAAGAATGATCTGTTCCTGGCCGAGATTGGTTAGGTGGTTCTTTGCGAGCTCGAGCGAAATTGGCTCTTGGCGCAAGTTGGCGAACGCTCGCAACATGGTTATCGAACCCTCAAGTTCACGAATATTGTCACGGACCCTTTGAGCAATCCACTCGGCGACGTCGCCGGGTAACTCAATCCCCTCACGTTCGGCCTTTGAGCGAAGAATCGCGATTCGGGTTTCAAGATCAGGCTGATCAATCTCGGTTACCAAACCCTGAAGAAGGCGACTACGAAATCGATCCTGGAGGCCCGCGAGGTCGCGGGGCGAGCGATCTGACGTCAAAACAATCTGCTTGCCTTCACCATGTAGCGCGTTGTACGTATGAAAGATTTCTTCGTGAAATGTTTCGCCGCGAGTCTCCATAAATTGAATATCATCAATCAATAAGACGTCGTTCTCGCGGTAGCGATCATGCAAAGCCAACTGCGTTCTGGTTTGTATGGCTCGGATGAAGTCGTTAAGAAAAGTCTCTGTCGACACGTAAAGAACTTTCCGTCCGGGGTAGTTCTCCTGCACATAATTACCAATTGCGTGGAGCAAATGGGTCTTACCAAGCCCCGAGTTTCCATAAATCATCAAAGGGTTGTAGGCCCTTCCCGGTGTTTCGGCGACCGATTGAGCCGCGGCGAAAGCCAGGCGATTTGACGAGCCAGGCACAAAGGAATCGAACGTCATGCGCGGGTCGAGTCTCGCGGGACGATCAACACTGGGCGCGAAACTCGAGGCAGGAATTGGTGTTTCGGGCGCCTCGTCGAGGGCCGGGGTGTCTGGATTTTCGGTCGGTTGACTAACGGTGAGCGAAACCGTCAACTCGGACCCGACAAGTTGCTGTGCTTGCTCGGTGATAAATGGCAAGTACCGCTGTTGAATACGCAAGAGTTGAATCTGGTTTGGTGCGCCAATTACGAGCTGGTTGTCGTGGTAATCCACAAGGCGAAGTGTGTTAAGTCCCGCGGCCCAGACGGCCTCAGAAGCGTTACCACGTAAGGAATCTTGTAGTGCTGACCAGATCTCCTCACCACTCTGCACAATCTTCCTCCACAGGCCCGCGACGACTTTATCCACAAGCTCAACGACTTCAGGAAAAAATTCGCTTCACTTGGGGAGAGTCACCATACACCTATTTCGAACTGTTTGCCGAGGGGGTCGATGGGTCGGGTAAGATTGTTCCCAGCAGCGCGCCAGCGACCCCCAGGGGGTACCGCGAAGCGCATAAATACATTTTGAGAAGAGGATGTCGTGAAGCGTACCTATCAGCCAAACAAGCGGAAAAGGGCAAAAACGCACGGTTTTCGTGCGCGCATGCGAACCCGCGCTGGTCGTGCCGTTCTAAAGGCCCGTCGTGACAAGGGCCGTCACCAATTGACGGTCTAAGACGGTGCCCGGTCGGGTTCGAACCCGACGGCAGTTCGCGCTTTTAGCCACGCCAACGGGGCGGGGTCAAAGCGGACCGGTGCGAATCAGTTTCGTAGCCGCCGCCGACCAAGAATCTTCCGTGAACGTGGCCTACGCGATCAGTCGCCGGGTCGGGAATGCGGTTCTCCGGAACCAAATCCGCCGACGCATACGGGCACTCGTGGACGACCTTGAACCTCAACCTCACCCAGGGATTTACCTGATTAGGTGTGGTTTTGAGACTGGAAACCTTTCATATGACGAACTCCAACGCCACCTACGCCAAGCAGTCCAACGCGCCAATGGCCACCAAAAGTAACCCACCAACGCGGTTTTTGTTGCTCTTGATCAGGATGTACAGGCGTTTTAGCGCAGGTCGACCATCACCATGCCGGTTTTACCCTTCATGTTCGCAATATGGCGAAGAAGCGATCGAACTCCACGGAGCGCTTCGCGGAAGTGCGCTCGCGCTTCGTCGCGTTCTTCGCTGCCGTCCGCTAGGTCCACATGGTGTTGACCTCGTCCCACTACCGAAAAAAGCTAGGAGCGTCAGGCCATGAGTTCGTTTAAACACGACGTCGGTAATATTTTCCAGCCAATTTTCCACCTTTTCGGGATAATTCTGGCGTATTGCTATGGGCTCGTCCCGAACTACGCGATTGCCATCGTCATGCTCACCGTGATCATCATGGGTGCGCTGACGCCATTGACGATCAAGAGCACCAAATCGATGATGGCGATGCAGAAGCTGCAACCGGAGATCAAAAAGCTCCAGCAGAAGTACAAGGGTCCAGAGAACCGAGCGCTTCTCAACGAAGAGATGATGAAGCTCTACAAGGAAGAAGGAGCAAACCCGGTAGGGGGCTGTCTCCCCGTCCTACTTCAGGCCCCTTTTCTTTTCATCCTCTACAGCGTTATCAAGGGTTTGGCCAACAAGGTAATGGAACACGGAAAACTTGTGTCGTTGCCGCGTTATATCCCCACCAGCTCGAAGATGTACCACAACCTTGTGAATTCGGGGGGCCAGATTAGGGCCTTTGGAATGGACCTTAACCTTAAACCGTTTAGTTCTCACGGTTCCATCGGTGCGGCAATCCCATTCTTCATTTTTGTCGCGGTCGCGGTCGCGTTGCAGTATTTCCAGATGGCGCAGATGAACAATCGCAATCGCAAGACGGGCCAGGCGCTACCGAGCCAGCAGCAGGCACTCCAGCGTTTTCTACCGATTATTTTCGCATATTTCTATCTGATCATCCCTGCAGCAGTTGTGTTGTACATGATTATTTCGACTGTAATTCGAATTATTACTCAAGATTTGATGTTTCGGGCGGGTGTGTCCAATCCGCATAAGGCCAACGAACGAGCACTTCCAGCCCCAGAACCAAGAACGGATGCGATCGAAGAGGCACGGCCCCCAACTATCAAACCCTCCGCGTCCAAGTCAAGCCCAAAACCGCCAGTTCCGAGACCTCGCACCCAGAGCCGGTCACGAACCAAGCGAAAAAGAAAGGCGCGTTAGCCCATGGATTGGGTAGAAACCACAGGTAAATCAATCGATGAAGCCACTGAACGGGCCCTTGCTCATCTCGGGGTCCGGCGAGATGACGCTGAGATCGAAATAATCGAAGAACCAAAGGCGGGGCTCTTTGGACGCGTGCGCGGAGAAGCTCGCGTTCGAGCTCGAGTCCGGCCAAGCGGACCACGGCCAAAGAGATCGCGACGATCGAACGGGCGCGAGGATAGGCCCCGCACTGCAACGCGACGTGACAAGCCCCGCGTTCCAAAAAGTGGCGAAGTTGCGGTTAATCACAAGGAAAAGGAACGCAGTAATGGAGCGACACGACAAAGGTCGGACGCACCTCACAATGGAACGAGAAACGAGAAGAGCTCGATGAAGGAGGAGACTATGGCCGAAGGAATAACGCTGGCTGAGCAAGGCTCGATTGCGAAGGAGTTCCTTGAGGGGCTCCTTACGTCGATGAACATTAAGGCTGAAGTCTCGGTGAAGGAATTGGACACCGAAACGGTCGAGATTGCCGTCAACGCCAATCCCCCAACGGAGTTGGGGATTTTAGTTGGACCTCGGGGAACGACGCTGCAAGCGTTGCAGGAGGTGACTCGGACAGTCGTGCAATCAAAGAGTCCAAGCCGTACTGACCGGATTTTGCTCGACGTGGCGCAATATCGCGAACGCCGAGTCGCGGCACTTGGACGATTTGCCCAGCAAGTGGCCCAAGAGGTACTCGAAACCGGGGAAGAGCGGGCTTTAGAACCCATGTCGGCTGCGGATCGTAAAGCAGTTCACGACGCGCTCACGGACAATGGCCAGATTATTACAAGGTCAGAGGGCGAAGAACCCCGTCGTTTTGTGGTGATTGCGCCCGCGTAGGTCTCTTGTGTCAAGTGATTGGCTTTTGCGTGCCCTCGAGGAATCGAGGGCACGGGGCTTTTTGGGACCCGGTCCCCTCGATCCCCAGATTGACCACTCTTTGGGTTTTGTCGAGTGCTGGAACGACATTTCTAACGCACCACCAGGTATTTTCTTGGATCTAGGAAGTGGGGGCGGACTCCCCGGCCTCGTACTGGCGGAGCATTGGAGTGGTCGGGCCACCCTGCTTGATTCTATGAACAAGCGCACGAATTTCCTTCGCGAAGTGTTGGCGTGGGAAGGCGCACCGTCCCAAATGGAGGTAATTACAGGTAGGGCTGAGGTTGTAGCCCGAGAGTCCTTGGCGGATGGCGTATTCGACCTCGTGACAGCACGGTCATTCGGTCCGCCGGCGGTTACTGCTGAATGCGCAGTGCGCTTTTTGCGCATCGGGGGACTACTTGTGGTCTCAGAGCCACCTGAAGAGCAGAGAGATCGGTGGAACGAGAAGATACTTCGAAGCATTGGTCTCCAAGATTTGGGTGGCGTTCGTCACGGTTCTTCCTTTCATGTGCTTGTGAAGGTTTCCGCGACGCCGAAGGAGTTTCCCCGCGAGGTGGGTGTCCCCGGTAAGAGGCCTCTTTTTTGATGTTTCACGTGAAACATAGACCACTGGTACAGCGTGCGGAATTGGGTGCAGCCTCGAAACTCCCGGAAATAGTTGGAACTCTCAACCCAACAACGTTTCACGTGAAACAGTCGCCCGGGTGACTCGAATTGTTTCACGTGAAACACGAGTACTTGACGACCAGTCGAAAACCGTGTTGAATTACAGAGGTTCGATGTGATGTCGAAATGAAGTTGTTCGGAGAGAGGCATATGGCGAACGCCAGCGCAATGAGGGTATTTGCTGTAGCGAACCAAAAGGGAGGTGTCGGAAAAACCACCACCACCACTTCGCTCGGAGCTGCGCTCGGTGATAAGGGTTTTCGGGTTCTTATCGTTGACCTGGACCCCCAAGGAAACGCGACCACTGGTTTGGGGATCGATGGGCGTCAGTTCGAGAAGTCGGTCTATGACGTGTTACTGAATGACACTCCTATGGCCGATATTGTGGAGCCCACGGGTTTTAATAACCTTTTCGTCGCTCCCGCAACACTTGACCTCGCGGGAGTCGAACAAGAACTCACGTCGGTTATATCGAGGGAGTTGAGGCTAAAGAAAGCGCTCGTTTCGGTTGAGGGTGAATTCGACTACGTGCTAATTGACTGCCCTCCCTCACTTGGCCTTATCACGATTAACGCGTTCGCCGCGGCCACCGACATATTGGTGCCGGTTCAGACTGAGTTTTACGCCCTTGAAGGATTAACGCAGCTAAAGCGCATCGTTGATCTCGTGCAGAAGAACCTCAACCCCCAGCTCAAGATCTCAAAGGTTGTACTCACGATGTACGACGCGCGAAATACTCTTTCCGTTGACGTCGCCGAGGAGGTTCGACGCCACTTTCGAGATGAGTTATGTAAGACCGTCATTCCCCGAACGGTGCGTTTGGCCGAAGCCCCGTCGTTTGGACAACCAATTACCGTGTTTGACCCCACATCGAAGGGCGCCAAGGCGTACCGAGCTTTAGCAGAGGAGATTATTCATGGCTAGACGACCAGGGTTGGGCAAGGGACTGGGTGCGCTTATCCCGGAGGGAACCACCACGGTAGAGTCGTTTGTCGCGGTCGCGCAATCCGGCCCGTTGCGAACTGTGCCAGTTGGTTCCATACGTCCGAATCCATTCCAACCACGTAAGGCTTTTAGCAGTGACAGTCTTCAGTCGCTGGCTTCATCTGTAAAGGAAATTGGTGTCCTTCAGCCAATAACTGTTCGACCAGTTGAAGGAGAATCCGGTACATACGAACTGATTGCCGGTGAGCGACGTTGGCGCGCCGCGGGCTTAGCAGGCCTCGAGTTCGTCCCCGTTCTCGTCCAAGAAGATGTCAATGATCGGCTCTCTCTCGAACAGGCAGTCGTTGAGAATTTGCATCGCGTCGATTTACACCCACTGGAGGAAGCGGCGGCGTATCAACAACTTATCGAGGAGTTCGATCTCACTCACGAACAAGTGGCGCAACGTGTGGGGAAAAGTCGCGCCAATATTACGAACACGTTACGACTCTTGCAACTTGGCGAGGCCGCCCAGTCGGCACTGGCCACTTCGCAGATTACGGCGGGTCACGCTCGGTCACTCTTGGCAATTAGCGACACCAACGCACAGTCGACGATGGTTGCTCGGATCATAAAGAACGAGCTCTCGGTGCGCGCGACCGAGGAGGCCGTGAGGGCCTTCCTCGAGCCCAAACCAGCTCCGACCGCTGATCCCGTAGTTCGAAATACCGTAGAAAAGCCTCGACTCCGACCCGTACCGGACGCGAGTGTGGCAGAACTAGAGCAACTACTTGAGGATTATCTGAGTACGCGTGTCCACGTCGACCTGAAGGGCCGCAACGGAAGGATTATCATCGATTTTGCCGACCTCGACGATCTAGAACGCATCTACATCGCTATATCGCAAAATAAGTGATGCTCAACCTTCAACATAAGGTTCAAGTTGAAGTTATCCCCAAGTTGTGGAAGAAGTTGTGGGTTACTCGTAAAGCCTTGCAATAAAAGGGATATGGGGGTTTTTGAGGGTCCTGCGAGAGGCTATTTTCCCTCGTTACCTGTGGAAAACTTCGGTTAGAACGGCCCTGAAGACGTGACTGACGTCCCTCAGGTCGTCAAGTTCACGAGGCCCGTGTTCGACGTGCAAGGTCGTCATTCTGGTTTCGCGAAGGATGGGTAGCGCCATAGCGGCGACTTCAACCCTCGAGGCAATGTTGCTTTTGGAAAGCGCGGTGGCGAGGGTGCTCGCCAGCATCTCGCCGCGACGAGAGTGCGAACGATAGCTGGCCCAATAATTAAGTCGAAAACCATCACTATGGTCGATTTGATCCAAAGAGAGAACTACGACTGCCTGATGCTGGTTCGCGAACGTCGCCACGTCGAGGGCGTTGGCGTTGGGAAACGAGACGACTTCGCGCCAAAATCGTAGCGAATCTTCGAGTAGGGCTCGAAGTGGGCTTGATCCGCAAAGAACAAAGGGGCCCGACGCATCGTCAAGGAATCCAGCAACGTCACGCGCCTCGTTGACCAAATGACGATCGCTCGCTGATGGGGTGACGCGCGTGAGCTCGAGGAGGGTGCGCCGAGTCAGAGTTGCGTTCACCTCGAGGCCACAGTTTCGCTGAAATTCGCTCAAGGCCTCTTCGAGTAGGGGACCAAAAATGCCGTCGATTCGCCCGGGATTAAAGCCCAGTTGGGCCAATCGGACCTGGAGTTCGGCCACGTCATCCCCTCGCAGGTATGGTCGATCGAGATAGAGCAAACGCTGGCCGAGGTGCCAGACGGCTTCAAGGAGACGAGTCCACGTGACTTCATCCACTTCGCCGGTGATCGGCAGACCCTTAGCCCGTTGAAAAGCCTCAACTAATGCCACCGTTTCGTCGCCGAACTCATCAGGCAAATCGGCCATTGAAACGTGACCAACCTCGAAAAGACGTTGGTGCAAATCGCGCACACGCTCTCCCGTGGCGCCACGCTTCAAAGTGGCGAACGTCAGAGCCCTTAGAGGTTCGCGGTGATCTCTTGGAGCAAAGCACCCTTGGGCTTGGCGCCCACGAGGCGAGCGACGACCTCACCGTTTTTGAACAGCAACAGAGTGGGAATGCTCATGACGGAGAATTTGGTGGCGGTGGCGATGTTGACGTCGACGTCGAGTTTGCCGATCGAGAACTTCTCGGACTGCTCAACGGCGAGTTCTTCGAGAATCGGGGCGATCATCTTGCACGGACCACACCACTC
>PKZI01000204.1 GCA_003133005.1 Acidimicrobiaceae bacterium
TGCAGTTCGAGCGCGTACGTGCTAAAGCGCTCGCCCACTCGCGCCGTTTCCAGGTCCGCGAAGGAGCCAACCGTGTCGAGACCAAGCCGGCGGCACGTCGTCGCGAGATCCTTGCTCCCCAACACCTCGATTGGCTGGGCTCGACGAAAGTGATCCGTGCTCGCCACAGCGACCACTCGTTGTTCGTGGGCCGCGAGTTCGGCACAAAACAGTCCGTCGGCGACCCCGAGCAGTGTCTCGTGACCCGTCACGTCACGCACTGTCTCACTCGCCATCTTCATGACCGCCTCTTCACCACCGAAGAAACGACTCGGTCCGCGAAGCGGCAGGACGTAAAGACCGAGACGTACGAGTTCGGTGAAGGGGCATAACAGAGAAAGCGCCTCGAGCAACGCGAGCGAGTCGCGCAACGTTGAGCCATCCGCCTCGTCGATCGCCAACGCCTCAACCCACAGCGCGAGAAGACGCTCCATCTACGTGGCCGCCGCCTGCCCTCTTCGATTGGGCAACACCACGACGTGCTCACTCGCGCGCCCCGCCTCGCCGCGCCCGGCTATGCGCACCCGCAGATAGCGCGCGTCGAGTCGCGAGGACGTGACCCAACGCGACTCGGTAATGACGAAAGAAAGATCGGGTGGCAACGGCCACGCGGCGCCGGGTTCGCTCACGACGATCAGCACCGTGCCACGCTCACGCACACGGTCCATCAATTTACGTGCGACGCCATGCGCCGCTCGCGAGGGCGGACGCACGATGAGTACGTCAACGCCGTCGAGCAAGTCCGCGGCGGACTCGGCCCACTCGCCACGCGGACGTGGCACGAAGAGCACTCGGCGAAGATCAACCCCGAGTTCGGCCATGGCGACAACCCCGGGATCGTCCACGCCCACGACGCCCGCCCAGTGACCCTCCGCGCTCGAGGCGGTGAGCAGGCTGAGCGCCAGACTGAACCCGCCTTGACCCGCCGGTGCCTCGACGACCACGGTCGAACCACGGCGCAGCCCGCCCCCAGGCACCAGGGCTTTCCAGGGCTCGCCAAGGGGCAATACACGGCTCTTGGCGAGGGTGTGGGGGCGTAGGGAGGTCACCAGATCACGAGGTAGCACTGGACGTATCGGAGAAAAAGCGAACATATGTTCGTAACAGTAGCCAGTGGAGTGTGACTTGACAAATTGGCGAATTCATCGTGCGTGGCTCGAGTTTTCGGTCGCCCTCGCGAGGTCGCCCGAGGTAACCAATCACGGTTGGCAGCGCAGTGTTGAACAATGACAAGTAATCACCAACTATTCGATGAAGCATCTCGACGCCGCACCACAATCCTCGCGAAACATGACGCAGAATGTCCAACAACAAAACAATGAATGCAACTTCATGAACGCAACACAGCAAGTTTGTGGAACGTTTACTTACAAACGTCACCAANNAAAGAAGAAACGACGCTCACCATTAGCCTCAGATAATGAGTAGCTCCCCGAGTGAGATGATTTCCCTGATGGTCGTTGATGACCACCCCTCGTTCGTTGGCAACTTACGATCACGTATCGAAACCGAGAACGACTTCCAACTCACGCACGTTGTTGACAGCGTCTTTGAAGCCGTGGAACTCGTTCGTCGTGAACCACCCGACGTTGTACTCATGAATATCCACTTGGCCGACGGTGATGGTCTCGAGGCGGCGAAATATCTTATTCGCTGCGCTTACGAGACGAGTGTTCTTATGATGGCTGAGCGCGCGACGAATGAAGTACTCACCCACGTGCTCGAAGAAGGGTGCGCGGGGCTGATTACGAGGGACGTCCCGCTCGAGGTCGTCATCGCAGCGCTGCGCGACGCAGCCAGCGGCAATCTCGTTTTCAAGTTCCGAGAACTTCCCGCGTACGTATCGTTTCTACAAAATTTTGTGGACGCGGGAAGTGCGGGTCTCACCTCGCGTGAGCGTGAAGTGCTTGAGTGTCTCTTGAGGGGCGAATCAACATCGGCGATTTCAGAGGAACTCTTCATATCGACGAGTACCGTTCGAAATCACGTCAACAGCATTCTCACCAAGATGGGCGCGCACTCCAAACTCGAAGCGGTGACCATGGCCCAGCGTGAGCGCCTCATCACCTAAGTCGCAATCATCGCAGTAAGGGCGCCAACAATGGCACCTCTACTGCGGTGTTACGACGGTCACGACGGCCTCGTCGTGGCATTGGGGGCACTCGGGCTCGCGCTATCGGGGAACCACAGCGCAACGACGGTCGTCGCGCCATCAATCCAACATTCGACCGTCTGGTTCTTTAGAAGTGAGCACGAGTAGCCCGAGTCGAGCGAAATCGTCAGGTTCTGTGCGAGATCGAGCGAGGGCGTGGCGGCAGCGGGTGTCTTCGTGGCGTTAATTGCCAGGGCCGTCGCGCTATTGAGTCCCCAGCAATCAATGGTGCCACTCGACATCTCCGCACAACTATTGAAGTTACCGACATCGAGACTGACGACGTTCTTTACGCCGGCAACGCTCGTGGGCACGATCGTGCTGCGGGTCGTCGCGTTACCGAGCTCGCCGTCAGTGTTGTAGCCCCAACACTTCACGGTGCGGTTGCCTAACAGCGCACAGGTGTTTGAGAATCCGACGCCGATCGCCGTTACTCCGCGCAGCCCCTTAACCGTGACCGGGACCTTGGAGGTGATTCGCGTTTGGTCGCCCAGCTCGCCGTACTTGTTGGCGCCCCAGCACTTGACGACCCCGCCAGTAATAATCGCACACGTGTGGTCCTCGTCGACCACGATTGATGTTGCTCCGCTAATTCCCTTCACCGAAACCGGGGTTCGTTCAGTGGTGAACGTGCCGTTGCCCAATTGACCGTTGTCGTTGTAGCCCCAACACTTGGCGGTGCCGCCAGTGATCAAAGCACAACGGAACTGAAAGCCCGAAGTGAGCGCGTGCACGTCCGTGAGTCCGCTGACCGTGACCGGGGTTGAAGCATTGACTTCCGCGCCATTGCCCAACTGGTAGAACGCGTCCGATCCCCAGCACTTCACGGCACCGTGCGCCACGATCGCACAGGCACTATTGATGCCAGTCGAGATTTGTGTGGCGCCGGTGACGCCGAGCACTTGGACCTGACTCGCAGAACTGATGAACGTACCGTTACCCAATTGACCGTAGTCATTGTTGCCCCAACACTTCACGGTGCCGCCCGCGAAGAGCGCGCACGCGAAGTTCTGGCCCGCGCTGACTGAGGTGGCGGGGGTATTGGTCGCAACCAAGACGGGCGAGGTCAATGGTGAGCTGGCACTCGTGCCGGCTGAGTTGGTTGCCGTGATGCTGAACTGGTAGGTGTCACCGTTGGTGAGACCATTTATCGTGCACGAGTCCGACGATGACGGCGTGACGACCACGCTGCACGTGTGGGTCGTGCCATCTGTTGCGAGATAGCTCACGACGTTCGAGTTCCCGTCGGCGAGCGGCGGTGCCCAATTGATGATGGCGCTCTGGGATCCAGAGACCGCCGCCACGTTTACGGGTTCGCCCGGTACCCCGCCGGGTATCACCGCAACTGAGTCGAGCGACCACGCGCTCGCGCCCGCCGTGTTGTTCGCCTCAACGGAAAAGACGTAACTCTGTCCGTTCGTGAGCCCTTCGACCGTGCACTCGTTGCCCTTGTTACTCGCCACGAGGACGGTGCAGGTGGCTCCCTGGTGATCGGTGACGTCATAACTCGTGACCGCGGTGTTGCTCGAGGTGACCGGCGCGGTCCACGTAATGACCGCTTCGCCGTAGCCGGGACTCGCGATGACGTCCACGGGGGCACTGGACACACTTGTCGATGACAAGGGCGTCGCTAAAAGAACGTTCGAAGGTGCTGAGATGCCGCTACTGGTCTTGACCTCGATGCTGAAACTGTAGGACCTTCCGTTCGTCAGTCCACTCACGACGTACGAGTTAGAGGCGATCACGGTGTTATTGATAGGCGTCGAGGAGGGCGTCTGGCCGGCGATTCCCTCGAGGACTTCGTAACCAGTTGTCACGGGACTTGACCCCGGCGGGGCCGCCCAGTGAAGCGTGACGCTGGCGCTGGACGCGACAGCACTCACCAACTTCGCCTGACTCGGTGTTGTGGCGGCGTTGACGCCCGAGGTCCCGACAAAGGCGCTCAGGCTGTTCGGCGATGTGCTCGGTGTGCCGGCACCAGCGGGCCCGTCGTAGTGCCCTTGGCGAAGCGCGGCGTTGCAGAGATACGACCCGCACGTGCCGTCACTACCCGTGAAGACACCGGTCAGTTCGTCCTCATTCGAGTAAATCGTCTGTGCAGGGTACGTTGCTTGGTTCGTCGATCCCGCCAATGCGTACATCGCGCCAATGATCGGCGCGGCGACGCTCGTGCCACCCGCCACCTCAAGGCCCGTGTAGCCAGTCGTGTCATAGACCCACACGCCCGTCGCCGGGTCCCCGACCGCGGCGATATCGTTGTCGCTTCGGTTCGCGCAGCCCGTGTCCGTTTGCCATGTGGGCTTCGGTTCGTAGGCACTGCAGCCCGCGCCGCTATCGCTCCACACCGTCGAGGAGCCGTTGTGAACGCCATTTGCCTTGAGCTGATTAAGCGTCGTTCCCCCGACCGAGATAACGTCAGGCGAGGTTGCGGGAAACTCGACACCGTAACCCGCGTCACCCGCCGCGACGACAATCGGTATGTGCGGGTGATTGAAGTACGTGTTCGTGTCAGTGACTTCGCTGGGGTATTCGGCCGACCCATAGCTATTGGAGACGACCGTCGCGCCCAGGCTCACCGCCGAGTTGACGCCGGTTCCCAAATCACCAATCGCGGCACTGTTGGTTTCGACGAGCAAGATCTGACACTTCGGACAAATCGCGCTCACCATGTCGATGTCGATCGACTCTTCGAGTCCCCAACTGGAGTTGGCGGGCGGCAGCGGCGACGCCGCGCCCGACTCGTTGACGATCTGCAATTTGCAACTGGTGTTCGCCGCGGACACGAGGCCCACGGGGCACGCACTCAGTTTGAAGAAACTCCGGTAGTACGCGAGGTCGCTCACGGTCGTTGGATTGCTGTAGGCGTCCACGACCGCCACGATCTGGCCCACGCCACCGCCGTTCTCTTTGCTCGCGGACGCCACGTTGTACGCCGACTGGAGGAAGGCCGGTGAATAGGCGCCGTCATCACCGAGCGCGGACACTGCGGGCACGCCCACGCTCACTTGATTCGGTAGTACCGCCGGAGGCACGCCGAGTACGGAGTTGCAGTGCGCGATCCCGGCGGGAACGCCCTGGGCGCAGATGTCTTGGCCGGGGCTGACAACTTGGCCGGAACTGGCAGTGCGAGCGTCGAGAATCGACGAACTTGTCCGTTGGCTCGACGACGTCGATACCGCGCCCGCGCCTTCAACGACGTTGAGCAGAAAGAGTGAACCGACAAAAATAAACGCAACGAGTGCGCGACCGAACTTCCACATCGCGCACCTACTTTTCGTACGATCGATAGTCGACCGTTTATGCTTCACTCGCGCCTCTCGTTTCGAGACGATCACGACGCGCCGCTCTCGTAGGGTAGGTCGGAGGACCCTAGGTAAACTGGGCCAAATTTCATCTAGGTCGAATGACCTGGGTCATTTTCATTGCGATACTCACGCGTTCGCTCGCGTTTCACTAACGTGAGTCATGAAAGGATTCGTATGTGCGGTCGCGTCGCCCTGTTCACTCCCCCGGTTCGTCTCGCCAAGCTCCTCGACGCGAAGCTCGCCGCAGGCGTTGACCCCGAGGGTTACCCGAGTTGGAACGTCGGACCGCAACGTCGGCTCTTTGCTCTAACCGAACTCGACGGCGCTCGCACCCTCGACGCGTATCGCTGGGGACTACTTCCGAGTTGGGCGAAGGATCCCGCGATTTCGAATCGACTCTTTAACGCACGCGGCGAAACGGTCGCGGAGAAACCCTCGTTTCGCAGCGCCTTCGCGAAGCGACCTTGCGTCATTCCCGTCGACGGCTTCTACGAGTGGGATCACCGCCCCGGAAAAAATAAACAACCCAACTACTTCACGAGAGGCGACGGCGAACTCCTCCTTCTCGCCGGTCTGCACGAACAGTGGCGCGACCCAAGCGGCGAAGAACCCGCGCCACGAAAGACGTGCACCGTCATCACCACCACGCCGAGCAAGGACATGGACGAGATCCATGACCGCATGCCCGTCGTATTGCGCGCCGACGACATCGAGACCTGGCTCAACGTCAACGACTACGGTCCCGATGAGCGGGCCCAACTACTTGTTCCCGCGCCCCCGGGCACCCTGGTGCACCACGGCGTCGACAGCGCGGTGGGATCAGTGCGCAACGATGGGCCTGAGTTGATTGATCGCGCCGAGTCGCCGCCACTCTTCTGAGGAAGAACTTGGGCCGGACAGCCGAAAACCCCGAGTGACCAGTGAGCAAGCTCCCCAGCCCCTCGGGGTTCCCGAAGGCACGCCTCTCGTTGGCCCGTGTCGGACAGGCCACCGCTAGACGGCGGGTACTTCACGTCATGCGTCGTCTCAAGCCGCGGACCGAACTCCGCTGCCCGCTGAAAGGTTCCGTCCCCCTTGCGGGGTCCCTCCCCTCTCCGTTCGCCTCACCTTTCGGTTCGGTCGCTCGTCGACAGGTACTACGTGAACTACGAGGAGTACTCTGCCAGACGCATCGTGCTGATGTTGCCAAAATTGAGAAATCAGATACTTTTACCCATACTTCGTAATACTTATCCACTAGTTTTTTCCGATGGTGGGCATTAATCAACGAGTAACGCGCATCTTTTCCACAGAAAAGGGCGAGCGGATTCCTCCCCTGAGGACCTTTCGTGATCAACTGACGACGGTTCCTCCTGCTTCTCCGTCGAACCGGTGAATCGACGCACGCCGGTCCCGTTTGACGCGCAAGCCCTCGCGAAAGCGCTTGAGGTAAAGCGCCTGGAACGCGGCCTTACCTGGACCGCTGCCGCCAACGAGATGTGGGAACTCTCCTCTGAACTCAACGCCAAGCGCAACGACCACCCAATCAGCGCGTCCGCACTGCGAAACGTGGCTGTCCAGGACGGCACGACATGCCAACACGCGCTGTTCATGTTGCGATGGCTCGAGCGATCGCCCGAAAGTTTCCTGATGGGTGCCGCCCTCGACGCGGGTTACGGTCTTCCTCCCGCCGGCGCGGACAAGCGTCTTCGCTGGAATCTGCGAACTCTCTTCGCGTCGCTTGACGCCGCGCGCCGCGAGGATGGCTTGACGTGGAAGGAGGCGGCCAGTCAGATTGGCTGTACGCCAAGTCAACTCACAGGACTTCGCAGGGCGAAGTTTGCGACGGGTATCGACGTCGCGATGAGAATCACACAGTGGCTCGGTCGCGACACCTCGTTCTTCATCTACGCCGCGAACTGGTGAAACACGCCTCGCGCGTGTACCACGCACTTCAGTCCAAGAGTTTGACGAGCGACGCGGGAGCGACCAGACGGTACGCGTATTCGAGCAAATTTGTGAGTTCCTCGAGATCACTCGTGGGCACTAGTCGCGCGCCGATCCAGCCGCGATGTCCCACGTACGGAGGTACGAAGTAGAACTCGGGCTGAACTTCAATGAGGTGCGCGCGCAGCTCGGTGTCACACGCGCACCACAGTTGGGCGACGTGGCTGTCGTGGTGCCCATCGATCCACACCGTGACGAAACTTTTCTTGTCGCGAATGAAGAGCGTCGGCGCGCCGTGGCTCAAGCGTTCATTCACCTCAGGCAACGCGAGGCAGTGCTCGCGTACGGCTTTTAGGAGCGACGCCTTCGAGTGCGGCATTGCTTTAGTGTGCCGCGCAAACGTAGGAGGCAATTCAGCGACTACTCCGGGCGCCAAAAATCATCTTCCTGTCGCTGTCGAGCAAAGGCGACTTCAGTCAATCGCGTGTTCGCGGTATCGGGTAAGACCTCGACGACGCTCACTGCGGTCCCACAGGCTGTGGCTTCGGGCGCGCTGACACGCTTGGCGTGGCCCCACCCTCCTTTCAGGCGCTAAAGTTTGTTGAATTGTCAAACCTTTACTTGAGGAGTGTCGGCTTCTGAGAAACTGCCCATTCTTGCACCCCTCATCAAGTCGGTCGCGACGCCCATGCCAGAGACGTTCCACGACTCCGTAATGGAAAAGACGACGCTTGGTCAAGCCCTGATTGAGCGCCGCACGTCCCTCGAGATCGACAAGGCGAGGGCCGCTCGGATTATTGGCATCGCTCGTTCCACCTACAGCGCGTACGAACTCGACGTGCGGCGCATCGCGCCCGAGAGTCTTCCCGCCCTCGGCAAGTTCCTCGACGCTTCCCTCGATGATCTCGTGCACCTGTACGGCGCGACGTGCATGGCGCAAGCCCGCGAGACGCTGCTGCATCACATGTTCCACAGCGATCCGCCCGTCGTCGAAGTGTTACCAGTACCGCCGTCACCACCCTCGCTCGCTAGTCGCGCCAATTTGGAGAAAGACGATGGTGACCGCGACTTGTCGGTCCTCAAGCGCGTGTTCTTCGACGTCGTCACGACGAGCGGTCACGAAATCGCACCAGCCTTCGCCACGTCCCCCTCGAGCTTTGGTTCCACTACGGCAGCGCCGACAGCGAGCGTCTTCGAGCATCACGACGCCGTCACCACCACTGATGATGAAGTGACGACGAAACTGAAGCCGAAGAAGGACAAGCGCAAAAAAGAAAAGAAGAAAAAAGACAAGAAGAAGCAATCAAAAGGCAAGAAGAAGTCCAAGAACAAAGCGAAGAAATAGTTCGGCGCGTTTTTCGAACGCAACGAGAATCTTTCTTCCAGAAGCCTGTTCGTCTCCATAAGACGCGAGTGTGCAACACGTTCGAGACCGTGGCGTCTCTTCTCACTTCACGCCGGAGGGACTTGTGCGGACGTCGTGACACTTCGGACACGGACGAATAAGAAAAGTTCGCATGACTCGAATCAACGGACTCGTTCGTCACGCATCCAACGCGCCGCGAAGTTGGGCAAGGCGCGTTCGATCGAGTGAGTACCACACCCACTTGCTGCGACGCTCCCCATGAACCAGTCCGCTATCGCTCAATATTTTGAGATGGTGCGAGATCGTTGGTTGACTTTTCTCGAGCGGCAGAACGAAGTCACACACGCACACTTCACCGGCGGGAGAATCAGCCAAGATGCTGAGAATCCTCAGTCGCACAGGGTCGGCGAGCGCGGAAAAACCCAAGGCGAGCTTTTCGGCATCGACCCCGTCCATCGGCGCACGCAGAATCGAAGCGCAGCACTGGTCATCACTTCGGACTTCGATCATTTTCGGCATTGAACCCAGTAGTCACTTTCTGTATTGACAAACGTCAATACATCGATGATACTCAATGCATCGATAACTGTCAATGTCAAAGGA
The DNA here is from genome assembly GCA_003133005.1 of Acidimicrobiaceae bacterium. GTDB lineage: Bacteria > Actinomycetota > Acidimicrobiia > Acidimicrobiales > RAAP-2 > RAAP-2. The sequence continues at coordinate 9,392 of PKZI01000204.1, forward strand.
GCTTCATGTCACGGATTCAACTCGCCCTCAATGTGTCCAACGTCGACGACGCAGTGCTTTTTTACTCGAAACTCTTCGGAGCGGAGCCCGCGAAGAGGCGACCTGGGTACGCAAATTTCGCACTCAGCGACCCACCGCTCAAGCTCGTCCTGATCGAAAATTCGTCACGCGGCGTCGGCACCGAAAACTCGCTCAATCACCTCGGCGTCGAGGTCGCGAGTCCTGAAGAGGTGGCGGCGGCAACGGCACGTCTCGCGAGCGAGGGGCTCGCGACGACGGTTGAAAACGCCACCACGTGCTGTTACGCGCTCCAGGACAAGGTCTGGGTCACCGATCCCAATGGCGCTCCGTGGGAGGTCTACACCGTTCTCGCCGACGCACCCCACGACGAGTCGGCGCAACTCAGACCCGTTGACGCGAACGCGTGTTGCAGCGGAGCCTCGGCTGGATCCCCAGCGTGCTGCTAGTTCGATTCGTCGTCAAAGGATCGTCGTGAACGACGTCGCGATGTGGCGAAGAGTAACGGGTGAATTTCTCGGTAGCGCCTTCCTGGCTGCGATAGTGATTGGTTCGGGTATTGCCGCCCAGCGTCTCTCGCCCGCCAACCCCGGCCTTGAACTCTTCGAGAATGCGGCGGCCACCGGAACCGGACTGTACGCGGTGATACTGATGTTCGGACCAGTATCGGGCGCGCACCTGAATCTAGTCGTCTCACTCGTCGACGCGACCTTTGGAGGAATTCGCTGGCGTACCGCGTGCGCGTACATTCCCGCTCAAGTAGTGGGGTGTTTCACTGGCGCCATCATTGCGAATGTGATGTTTGGCGACAAAGCCGTCTCACTCTCGACACAGAGCAGAGCCAGTGCCGGACATTTTCTCTCCGAGATTCTCGCGACGCTTGGACTACTTCTCGTGATCTTTTCGCTCGCGCGCACGGGGCGATCACGCAGTGCGCCACCGGCCGTCGGCGCGTACATCGGCGCGGCGTACTTCTTTACGAGCTCGACGAGTTTCGCTAATCCAGCGATTACCTTCGGGCGGATGTTCTCGAATACGTTCGCGGGTATTGCGCCTTCCTCAGTTGTTAGCTATATCGGGGCCCAGTTAATTGGTGGACTCGTGGCGATCGCGGTCATTAAGTTGCTCTACCCGGACCTCACGCGCACCGAAGCCGCCAACATAATCGTGCCGCACGATCTAACGAAGGGTTCGCAGTGACCAAGGAGCAACCCGTCGTACTGTTTCTCTGCGTCCACAACTCGGGCCGAAGTCTTGCCGCTCGCGTCATCATGGATCATTACGCGAACGGACGCGTGCGCGTGGAGTCGGCGGGCTCGGAACCTGGATCCGAGCTGAACCCGTCGGTTCTCGCCATTCTCAACGAGCGTGGTCTCGACGCGTCAAAGGAATTCCCAAAACCGTTGACCGAAGTAATGGCTCGCGAAGCGGACGTCGTGATAACGATGGGGTGCGGTGACGCGTGCCCAATCTATCCAGGCAAGAAATACGTCGACTGGGACCTTGACGATCCCGCAGGCAAGTCAATCGAGGACGTCCGACCAATCATCGACGAGATCGACACCCGCGTACGACAACTCCTTCGCGCAATGGATGTCTGAGAGTATTCCTCCTCGCGCGTACTCGCGTATCCCGATTCAGCAGGCGCAGTGTTCGATGCCAATTTTGTTGGAACGGTGGTCCCCACGCCTTCGTGTCAAATCAGCAATCAGTCATCGCGCGAAGAGCTTCGCAAATCTCCATACTTCGCAAGCCAAGGTCGCCGATTTTTACCCTAAGTGCGGATCGCTGTAGTCGTTGGAGGTTGTCAAACGAAGCAACGCACGTTTCGTTCAATCCATCGTCGGATCCCAGAGAGATTTCAGTCGGTATGTTTCGAACTGTCCGAGTTACGGGGGCGACGACGATTCCGCTAAGAACACCGATCGCATCTGAACGAGTAACCACCACTCCGGCCGACGCGAAGTTTCCACCTGTGCCCACCAGAAGTCGGCCTGACGGGGCATGTCTACCAAGGTTCTTCCTCCACGAGAGCACGCGTTGCCTCTTGGATGCCCGCATTCTCCCCATCGGTCTGAGGGAGACGTCGATATGCGACAGAAATCGCGTTTCCTATTTTCTCGCGTCCGTGGCGGTCAATCAACTGCTCGAGACCAATCCGAACGGCATCGGAGCGACTCCTCGCAACACCATCATGAATGAGGTCGTCGATTTGCTCGGCGAGCGAATCGTCAATTCTTGTAACCAGTTGTGCCATGCAAATAGTATGCCAATTTGCAATGCATCATTGGCGAGATGATTCGCCAGGTACAAAACCCTTACGGACCCTTTAGGCCGAATGCACCCCTGACTCAGAGATGACCCTCCGAGATCGAATCATGGCCACGGCGTGCAGCTGGACCATGACCCTTTGATGTGCACATCCGACGTTGCCTTGTCGCCCCCACTCGACACGCCGGGCTGCGACGGCGCCAGTGTCACGCTGAACGAGCCACTTTTCCCATTTGCCTTCGTCGTGAGCGTCCCAGCGGTGCTTACCCATAGATAGTCAAGTTTTCCGACGTTCAAGCCAAAAGTAAGTTGGCTGCTCGTTGGGCTCAACGAGTCGGTCTTACCGTCGGTCGGGACGTTGAATTGAATGGCTGTCGCCTTTACCGAATGTCCATTCAAGGTCACTTCGCCATCGGGGATGTTGATGACATCGGAATTGGTACCTTGTTGACCGACTTGACAGCCATGAATTGGAACCGTCACCTTCGTACCGCCAATGGTTTCCGCATTGTTGAACATTGCGCTGGTCTTGACGTTCGCGACCACCTCACCAGTCAAGGAGAACGAGCCGGTCGAACTGGCACCCGCCGGCGAAACAATCAGGGTGGCGAAGAGCAATGAACCGAGCGCCGTCGCACTCACCACGTTTGCGATTCGATAGGGCCGCCAATTACGGTCTCTCGACTCCGTCGACGTCCTTCGTACCAACGCCATATCCGTGACCCACTTTCGTCTCGACAGACTGGGGCACCGATGAGGCCCTGGCTGATTCACGAAGGATACTGCGGTAACGAAGTTGATCGAAGTTCAATTCGTGAAAGTTTGTACCTTGCCGATCAATGGATCGAACGGGTATAACCCAATCAGTCGCTCGACCCGACACCGGGCAACGCCTCCCTGGCCACCTTTGGGGTGAATGCGAAAGAGTTTGCGCATTTCCATGACGCCAATTGTTTACGTCGACGTCTTTCGCGACACTTGAAAGAGTTCGGAACTCCCTCTTGACAGGCAGCCATTTGGCTGCATATACTGAGGCTTCTGGGTGCCACTCAATCCTTGAATTTCGGCCAAACCGGAGAAGGTGAAGGAGACTTATGCCCGACATCCGTCATCGCGTGGTCATCTCGGCCCCACTGGAAAGCGTTTATCAAGCAGTGTCGACTTCGGAAGGAATCTCGGGGTGGTGGACCCGAGACGGCGTCCAAGGTGAGTCCGTCGAAGGTTCCCAACTCGAGTTCTACTTCGCCGGACCTGACCCGTCGGCGGTCATGGAAGTGACTCGACTCGATCCCGAGGGGTTCGTGCAATGGAACTGCATCGATGGGCCCGACGAGTGGATTGGCACCAGACAGTCATTCGATCTGAGTCGACAAGGTGGCGACACCGTCGTACTGTTCACCCACGCCGATTGGCGCAGCTCGAGCGAGTTCATGGCGCACTGCAGTGCCCGGTGGGCGTACTTCCTCTTTAGTCTAAAGAGTCTCGTGGAATCCGGTAAGGGAACCCCTTTCCCCGAGGACCTGAAGTTCTGACCGACGACGAATTGATCAATCCCGACGTCTTCAAGGCGCTCGGCGACCCGAGTCGCCGACTTCTGCTCGACCGCTTGAACGAACGAAACGGGCAGAATCTTCGTGATCTCTCGCACGGTTTGGACATGGCTCGTCAATCCGTGAGCAAGCACTTGGCGATCCTCGAAGCGGCGAACCTCGTGACAGCGGTGCGACGCGGTCGAGAGACCCTGCATTACCTCAATGCTGTACCCATCAATGAGATTGCCGAACGCTGGATCAACCGCTACGACCAACAACGGGTCCGAGCCCTTTCAGATTTGAAACGAGTACTGGAGGATTTACCCATGGAGCAACCGCAATTCGTCTACACGACGTACATCAAGACGACGCCCGAGCGACTATGGCGGGCACTCACCGAACCATCGTTCACGAGTCGATGGTGGCAGATCACTTTCGATACCGACTGGAACGTGGGATCGAGGATGATCTGGGACAATGACGGCGTAATCATCGCTGACCCCGAACAGGTTGTTCTCGAGTGCGATCCTTACCGCCGACTCGCCTACAGCTGGCATACGTATGTTCCGGAGATCCAAGAACGGATGGGGTTGGATGACGAATCATTCGCCAAGCTTTCGAGCGAGCGTCGTTCACGAGTCACGTTTGAGATCGAACCGGTCAAAGAGATGGTCAAACTCACCGTGCTTCACGATGACTTCGAAGTCGGCAGTATTGCTGTTACTCGGGTCATGAATGGCTGGCCAATCTTCTTGTCCAGCCTGAAAACACTTCTGGAATCCGGTGAACCACTGGACTCATTGCGCCCCCCACGAACGACGAATTGAATTCGTAGAGGCTCCCCGCTCAATCCAAACTCGGGTCACTTTCCGATGAAAGCGATCCGACTAAAGGGGTCAACCCCATCCGGTGGAGGTGATGGGAATGCACTATCACGCTTGATGTCCTTATTTCGTAGGGATCGGTGAGTCGATTACGCCTATCGATTACTCCTCATCTGCCGCAACGCGAATCTTTGACAGTTAGCGCCGCCAAAAGAAAAGATGCGTCACTCCACTCGGGCTCGGCACCTTTTCCAAGAAGAATCGGTCGACGAGATCGTCGGGACTATCCCATAGTCTCTCGCCGCGACCAAGCTTGATGGGCGCAACCGCGAAATGCATTTGGTCGATGAGATCTGCGTCGAGGAATTCGCGCACCGTGGCGACGCCACCACCGAGGCGCACGTCTTTGCCATCGGCTGCCACGAACGCCTGCGCAAGTGCGTCTTTCGGCGACGCATCAAGAAAATGGAACGTGGTGTCCCCTAAAGTGATTGAAGGGCGCACGTGATGCGTGAGCACGAACACCGGCGTATGGAACGGCGTGTCGTCGCCCCACCAGCCTTGCCATTCAAGGTTTTCCCACGGTCCTCGCTGGGGGCCGAACTTATTGCGCCCCATGATTTCGGCACCGATGTTCCGGGTGAAGTCGCGAGTGCAGTAGTCGTCAAAGCCGTACGTTCCACCGGGATCGGTTCGATTGACCCAGTGCGCGGTCGCTCCCGCCCAGGAAAACAGATCGGCAGGATTCGCGTGACCGAATGGGTGCTCAAGACTTTGCTCCACACCGGAACCGTAGCCATCGCTCGACACCATGAAATTGTGTACTCGAACCGCCTGCGTCATTAGGTGCCTTCCTGATTGCGCAACACCTGTGAAGTGTCACCACATTCTCATAACGGTCGTCCAACCAATGGGTTTAGGGCCTTCTGGTGGAGGTGATGGGATTCGAACCCACTGCCTCTACATTGCGAACGTAGCGCTCTACCAATTGAGCTACACCCCCGAAGGAGTACCAACTTTAGCCTAAGGCTCGGCGAGGTAGCGATTCGCGCGGCCACTGTGGATTATCTCGAACGTCGTAGCGATCCTCATAATCCCTGTAGGTTTCTTGGTACAACGGCTCGATTGGTGCGTCGTCATACTCCCTCGATGAACCTGAGAGAAGATTCGGAGGTCGCAGGTATCCCAACCCCAGGGCCACCAGCGCGAGCGCGAAGAACGCAGCGAGCGCGAACCACGCCGCGATGGCGGCATCTTCAAGTGCTGAGGACTTCGTGACGATATTGAGGCCAGTAAACAGTGCACCAACCAAGAAGAGCGTCACCATGATGCGTCGACGGCGTACTTTCATCGAGGTTCGTTCGTAGGAGGGCGAATCGAAGCCCGCGCTGAATCGTTCGCCCGGCACTGATGAATAGGCTGCGGCGTAGCGATTCATCTCCTCGCGCTTTGGCGCTCGCCGATCGTGCTCGTAGTCGTAACTCTGGTTCCAATCGTCCCAGGAACCTCGTGACTCAATCGAACCGTAGGTATCGTCGTCGTGCACGACGGTCAAACGCGGTCGACCAACCGGCTCGTACTCCTCAGGATGACGCTGCATTGGTCGCTCATCGTAGACGGGAGGTGAGTGCGCGGACTCTTGACGACTCAAAACTTCACGTTCTGCGTGAAATGATTCGATCGAACGCTCCGTGTTGTCGTCGCGAAGACGCCGCACCGCGATGGGAATGAGTATCGCCACCCACAGCAGAGCGAGGACGATTAGCAGCACCTGATCAAATCCATGACAGAGCATGCAAACATTGAGGTCAACGGTACTGCGAAAACCCCATTTTCTGGTGGATAGACGGCTTTAGGACTCGTGCAGTCCGCACTCTTCCTTGTCGGCTCCCGCCCATCGACCCGAGCGACGGTCGCCACCTGCGACGGGTTTGATCGTCACCGGCGCGCAACCAATCGAGGCGTAGCCCTTCGCCCAGAGTGGATGCTCGGGCAATCCATTCGAGGTCAAGTAGTACGCGACATCGTCATCGCTCCAGGTCGCGAGGGGGTTCACCTTCACCAATCCGAACGAGAAGGGCCGCTGCGG
>PKZI01000189.1 GCA_003133005.1 Acidimicrobiaceae bacterium
TTTCGAAGCCTCTAGCAACGGCACAAGTTACGCATCGGTGCCAAGCTGCGGTGCAGTGTCTTTTAGCGGCACATCCACAACCTGTAGTACAGCGCAACTCCCTCTCGGTACTGTGGATTTAAAGGGCATTTACTACGGAAGCAACACAAACGCGGTATCGACGAGTCCCGCCGATCCCTTTAACGTCACTCCGGGCTCCGTTTCGAATCCTGTAACGATTACCGCTGTCTCACCGCCATCTCCTGTGGTCGTGGGTACGGCGGAAACCATCACCGCCACGATGACGACAAGTACCTCCGGCACCGTCAATTTCGAATATTCGACTAACGGCTCTACGTACTCGAGTATCACGGGCTGCTCGGCAGAGTCAGTTTCGAGCACCACGGCACAATGTCCAGCGACGACAGCGCTACCTATCGGCACGGTCTACTTGGAAGCCGTGTACTCGGGTAACCAGACCGACCAGGCGTACACGAGTGCTGCATTTCCTTTCAGTGTCATCACTGGGAACACCGGAACAACAATCGTCATCACCAATGCAACGCCGGCATCACCACAAGTAGTCGGCACGTCGGTGACTCTAACTGCAGCCGTACCGTCGAACGCGACGGCTGCACCAGCTGCCGTCGCGTTCCAATATTCGATTAATGGCTCGACGTTCACGGGGATTACGAACTGCGGAAGTCAAACGATCACTGGAACGACCGCGTCCTGCACAACCACCTCACTTCCCGTTGCGACGGTTGATGTCGATGCGGTCTATTCGGGTAACGCGACGTACGCGCCCGCCACTAGCGCGGCGTATCCGTACCTCATACGAACGACCAGCCTCACCACATTGACCGTGTCGCCAGTTACCTCCATTTCCTACGGATCGACGGCGACACTGACCGCGACGGTGACGACGGGTGCTACTGGCACGGTGACCTTTCAAACGTCACCGAACGACGTGACGTTTACCAACGTAGGTAACTGCGTTGGTGTGGCACTCTCAACTGCGACCCACACCGCGACTTGTCTCACCACCACTCTGCCGACCGGCACTTACTACGTCGATGCCGTCTACTCCGGTGACAGCACCTACATCACTTCGACGAGCGCTGCGGTGAGTTACGTGGTTCACCAGGGAACCCAAACGCCGATCGCGGTGACGTCGGTGTCGGGCGTCCTGGGACAGTCCTTGACTTTGGTGACGAGTGGAGGTTCAGGGACTGGTGCCATCACGTACACGGTCACGAACGGTACGGCAACGGGATGCACCGTCAGCGGTGCCACACTTAAGGCGACAACCGCGGGCACCTGTTTGGTCACGGCGACCAAGGTGGCGGACGTTAACTACGCCGCAACCACGTCGACGACAACGGTCAACTTCGTGAATCCTGTACCGAAGGCAACGAGAGTCATTGGCGCGCCCTACGTTGGTCGTACGACGGTGATTGGTATTGCTGGAGTGTATTTCTACGGCCAACCGACGATCAAGTGCAGCGTCGCAGGCTTCACTTTCAGGGTTAGTAAGGACACCGGCAGCTTGTTGACGGTGTCGGTGACCGTGAAGGCTGGTCTCAAGACGGGCGTGCGGGTCTTTGCGCTGACGTTCAAGAATGGGCAAAAGACGAACGTGAAGTTCAGCCTTCGTTAGATCGTTAAATTTCTAGAACGAGTGCCGGCCCGTTCGCCCCGATGGGTGGAGCGGACGGGCCGGCGCAGTAACCGCATGGGAAGTCGCTATCAAGATCTCTGGTCACGCGACCATTGGTTTTTCGATGCTACGTTCGCCTCATGAGTGATGAAAACGAGCAGTCGGCCGATGGTGAGGAACAGAAGAAGGCCTTCGGTTTGCCCTATGACTGGAAGCGACCAACCAAGGCGCGATCGAAGTCTCGAATGTGGAATAAAGACGAGCCTCGGTTCTTCCCGCCGAAATCATTCGGCGCTGGCTGGACGGTCAACTTCTATTGGCTCACCCACTTGCCGTCGTATTTCGCCCGGAAGAAAGATGCCTCGTAGTTNNTTGTGTTCCTTGGTGGAGATCTAGCCCCCGGTCGACTCGGTGAGGATCACGAGGTCGTCGTCGTCGTCGCGACCTCGCTCAAAGAGGCAAGGGCGAAAGCGCGTTCAAAGTGGCGAGGTCACGCAAAAGCACACGTCGATGCCGTCCAACTCGTCAAAATCGTCGACGGTTTTGAGATTCGCCTCGTGCCAACTGACCGTGACGACTTCAGCGAACTTGACGTCACCTACGAGCCCGCGGGTCCGCCCCTGTCGCAATAGGCGTCGAGAATCCTCGTCGCGCGACGAACTTTCATGGTCGCAGACTGAAACTACTGGATTCTGGGTAGCGTGGAGCATTGTTGCCTGGCAGTGCACGTGTAGCGCAACCGTTGTCTGTACATTTAGTTCGCGAGGTCCCAGGTGTCACAGGTCATTTTTAGCGTCTACTCCAACCGTGCGGACGCGATCGCCCTCGCCCACGAAGCAGCCAAATCACTCGACGCTGAAGGAATTTCCTCCCAGACACACTTCCTTGATCACGACGAGAGGGTCGAGGTCCGTGCCGACACGCTGGTCGTGAGTCTTGGTGGTGACGGTACGTTCCTCCAGTCCGCGCGGCTCGCCCACCAAGACGGTGCGCGAGTTCTCGCGGTGAATCTGGGTCGACTGGGCTTTCTACTCAATGTGCCCTCGACCGAGATCGTTGAATGCGTGACCGACGCCCTCGAAAACAACCTCGCCGTCGAACGCCTAGCGCTGCAAATCAAAGTGGGTCCAAGTCAAACCGAGGAGTTCGCGCTCAATGAAGTCGTCGTAGAGCGCTCTCAGGTGGGTCACATGGTGAGGGTGCGGACCTTCATCGACGACGACACGTTCATGACGTATTCCGCCGACGGCGTGATGGTGGCGACACCAACGGGAAGTACCGGCTACAACTTCTCTGCGGGTGGTCCGGTCGTCGACACTACGGTGTCCGCGATGGTGCTCACGCCGATCGCGCCCCATTTCACTATCGACCGCTCCATCGTGGTCGATGGTAACAAAGTGATTCGTCTCCTGGTCGAGCACATGCCTGCGGTGATCGTGGCCGATGGACACCCAATTGGTGCGCTTCAGCCCGGCGACGCGATCGAGGTCTCAAAGAGTCCCACGCCCGTTCGCGTCGTGGCTGCACGAAGTTTCGAACTTGGCTTTCGTCTTCGTCAAGGACTGCGCGAAGGTCATGCCTAAGACTCAGCTCGTTGAGCTCTACGCTCACGGTCTGGGCGTCGTCGACGAGGCACGACTTGAGTTGGGACCCGGATTTAACGTCATCACTGGCGAAACAGGAGCGGGGAAGACCCTTTTATTGGGTGCTTTGGAGCTCTGCCTCGGAGCGGAGAATGCCGCCTCACGCTACGCGGCTCGGGCTGACATGCGCGCCGCGGCCGTCTTTTTGCGCGAAGGTGGCGAGGAGATCGTTCTCACTCGCGAAGCCAGTTCCTCCGGTCGACTTCGCAGCTCGCTCAATGGCGCACCCAGTAGCGCCGAAGCGTTGCGCGTCGTCGCCAGCGAACTCGCGGTGATCCATGGACAGCACGACTCGCTCGCTCTTCGAAACCGTGGTGAAATCCTTCGGATCATCGACACGAGTGCGAACATCTCGACGACGGCGCTCGACGACGCACGTCGCTCGTTGCGCGAGGCGCTGGCACTTCGTGACTCGTTCGGGGGAGACGAGGCGTCGCGTCTTCGCGAGGTGGATTTCATGGAGTTCCAAATTGGCGAGATTGTGGCCACCAAGATCATTTCCGAGGATGAGCTCACCGAGACGCTCGAGACTCTGACGCGTCTCAGCTCCCTGCGCGACGGGCAGGAGACACTACGCAAGGTCCTCGATGATATGGACAATGAGACCGACGACGCTGTCCTCAGCCGCTTGGCCCGGTCAATTGAACGGATTCCCGCGGGCGAAGCGTACGACAGCGCGCGATCGTCGCTGCAAAGTGCACTCGCGCTCGCGCGCGAAGGACTCCGCGACCTCGCGTCATTGAGTGACCCCGACACCTTTGACCCGGCTTTATTGGCGCACTTAGAAGAGCGCGTCGGCGTCCTCCAACAAATTGCCCGCAAATACGGCGGGAGCGTCAAAGCGGCGTTGGTCACGCTCGAGGAATTGCAGTCTCGACTTGATGTTCAACGAAGCGCGGTTGAGCGTTTGGCGAACATTGACACAGAAATTCAGGCAATCGAAGACAAAATTCGAGAACTGGCCCAAGTCGTTCGAGGCGAGCGCGAAGTCGCGGCGCGGCACCTCTCAGAAGCGGTGAAGCACCAATTACCCAGGGTTGCGCTGCCCAACGCGGACCTGCGCTTTGAGGTCTTTGGCGATGACGGGAGCGACGCGCAAATACTCTTCACTCCCAATCCTGGACTGGCACCCGGACCGCTGCAGGCACTCGCGAGCGGAGGCGAATTGAGTCGAGTGCTACTGGCTCTGTCGCTTGAAACGGTCCAGGAGGACCTCGTCGCGGTGTTTGACGAGATCGACACGGGTGTGGGAGGCCAGGTGGCCCAACAGATCGGCGAATGCCTCAGAGAAGTGGGCCGCCGCCAACAAGTCCTTGCCGTTACTCACCTCGCGTCAGTCGCCGCGCGAGCGGAACATCATTTCGTCATTGAAAAGCGCACGACACAAGGCACAACCGCAACAACCATTCGCGCAGTCATTGGAGAAGATCGTGTGAACGAAATTGCGCGAATGCTCGCCGGCGACGAGATGAGCGAAGAGGCCAAGTCATTGGCCCAGCGACTCCTCGAATCATCGTCTCAATAGCGCGGATTTCCTTCGTCGGTCCGTTATGCTGTGATTCCGTGGATAGCGCGGTTTACAAGTGACAAAATTCGTCTTTGTAACAGGGGGAGTGTCCAGTTCGCTCGGTAAGGGCTTAACTGCTTCCTCGCTCGGTCGATTACTCAAGTCGCGCGGCCTCAAAGTCACAATGTGCAAACTCGACCCCTATTTAAACGTGGACCCGGGCACCATGAATCCTGGTGAGCACGGTGAGGTGTTCGTCACCGACGATGGGGGCGAGACGGATCTCGATCTCGGCCATTACGAACGTTTCATCGATGAATCGCTGTCGCGAATGTCCAACACGACCACCGGATCCATCTACTCGAACGTGATCGCGAAAGAGCGCCGGGGCGACTATCTGGGAAAGACCGTCCAGGTCATCCCGCACATCACTGACGAAATCAAGGAACGGATACGACGTCTTGGCACGCTGGGCGCGGACGTCGTCATCGTCGAGATCGGCGGCACTGTCGGTGACATCGAGATCGTGCCCTTCATTGAGTCCATTCGCCAGTACCGTCGTGACGCGGGTCGGGGCAACGTCTGTTACGTGCACCTTACGCTCGTCCCTTATCTCGCCCCGTCGGGCGAGCAGAAGACCAAGCCCACCCAGCATTCGGTGACCGAACTCCGTTCGCGCGGTATTCAACCCGACATCATCGTGTGCCGGAGCGATCAGCCGATTTCGGACAGCCTCAAGCGCAAGATTTCCCTGCTCTGTGACGTACCGATTGAGGCGGTGATCTCAGCGGTGGACGCTCCGAGCATCTACGACATCCCGGTGAACATGCATAACGAGGGTCTGGACAAGATGGTCTGTGACACCTTGGGTATTGACGTGACCGAGCATCCAATTGACCTCTCGGCCTGGCAGGACGTGGTCCACCGCGTGCATAACACCACGAGGACGCTACGTATTGGCGTCATTGGAAAATACGTGTCGATGCCCGACGCCTACCTCTCGGTCGCGGAGTCGATTCGTCACGCGGGTTTCGCCGTGGGCGCCACCACGCAGATCGAATGGCTCGAGGCCGAACGCGTACCCAGTGAGATCGACGCTGAGCGCATTCGACAGCTCGACGGGATCATCGTGCCCGGCGGCTTTGGTGAGCGCGGCGTCGAGGGCATGATCGCGGCCGCGCGTATCGCACGAGAACACGACGTACCCTATCTCGGTATCTGTTTAGGTATGCAGGTGATGGTCGTGGAGTTCGCGCGACACGTCCTGGGGTTGAGTGACGCTCATTCGACCGAGATATCCCTCGGTACGTCCGCTCCCGTCATTGCCTTAATGGCCGAGCAAATGGACGTGGTCGATATGGGCGGCACGATGCGACTCGGAGCGTGTCCCGCAATGTTGGACGAGGGTTCAGTGGTGGCCGGTCTTTACGGTTCGACCGTGGTGTCCGAGCGACACCGGCATCGATACGAATTCAACTCTCGCTATCGCGAACAGTTCGAGGCAAACGGCATGCGCTGTTCGGGCACGTCGCCCGACGGCCGACTCGTCGAATTCGTCGAAGTCCAGAACCACTCCTTCTTTGTGGGTACCCAGGCGCATCCCGAGTTCAAGTCGCGACCCGACCGGCCCCATCCGTTGTTCCTCGGACTCGTCACGGCCGCCGCGTCGCGCGCGGAGGGACGAGAGCCGCACATCATCGATCCCTCATCGGTGCACGTTGCCTAGTGAGCGATTCTTTTCGCGTCATTGAGTCGACACCGTTATTGCAGTCGCGCGTCTTTCGCGTCGAGCGGCGCACCATTGCACACGACGGATCAACGTTTGAACGCGACGTTGCAGTCCACCCCGGCGCCGTGTCAGTTCTCGCGATCAGTGACAACGACGAGGTGGGGCTTCTTCGCCAATATCGAGCCCCTTTCGATGAGATGGTGCTCGAGATCCCCGCGGGCACGATGGACGTCAACGGTGAGGATCCGCTCGACACGGCGAAACGCGAACTGCGCGAAGAACTAGGTTGTGACGCGTCACGGTGGCGACTCCTAGGAAAGTTCAAAGTGTCACCGGGCTGGACGAACCAGGTGATGACCATGTACGAAGCGCGAGGGATCACCGTGGGCGAACGACAACCCCAGGGGCCTGAGGAGCGCGCAATGAAGATTGTCTGGGTTCCAATCAGCGAGCTGAAAGAGACCTTAGGTAGGGAATCCTCGAATGACTACTCACTCGTCGTTGCATTGCACCGTGTCTTTGGGACTCTCTTTGACGACGACTAAATCTCCGGCCACGGAGTACTTGCAGTGGCTCAGCATCGAAAAGGGTCGCAGCCCCGCCACTATTGAGGCGTATCGGCGTGACATTGACGATTTCGCGAAGTGGATGCACGCGAGAGACCGTCGCGCGAGAAGTGCGAGCGAAAAGGACGTGGAGGACTACTTCGCCGTTCTTCGAAAGGGCGACCGCGCCGAGAGTTCGCTCGCGCGAGCGATGTCGTCACTACGTGGTTGGTTCGGATTTCTGCTCGACGAGGGTGACATCACCCACGATCCCACGGTACGCATGAAACCAGCTCGGCGAGGTCGCACTTTGCCCAAGCCTTTGGGTGAGCGAGAGATGATGGTACTGCTCGACTCGGTCGGGGCAACGACGCCGATCGACCTGCGTGATCGAGCATTGCTCGAACTGCTCTACGGCACTGGAGCACGGGTGTCCGAGACCACGGGGATCAACCTAGAAGATCTCGACTTTGACGAAGAACTCATCCGGGTGACGGGTAAAGGTTCGAAGCAACGTCTCGTACCGATGGGTCAGACCCTTCGCGCGGCGCTCCACGAGTATCTGTCGGGCGGCGGACGCGATGAATTGTTGCAGTCCAAACGAACGTCACGACTGTTTCTCAATGCTCGCGGGGGAGCCCTCACCCGTCAGGGCGTGGACCTTATCATCCATAAGCGCGCACTCGACTCGGGTGTTGACACGTCGCGCGTCAGTGCGCACGTGTTTCGCCACAGTTGTGCGACCCACATGCTCGCGCACGGCGCGGACATTCGAGTCGTGCAAGAATTGCTCGGTCATTCGTCAATCGCGACAACCCAGCTGTACACCGCGGTGTCACTCACGTCGTTGAAACGGGAGTATCGCGACGCGCATCCGCGCGCCCACGAGTAAGAGGAACCGTTGAGCAATTTCTATTTCTTTCTCGCCATCGTGCCCTCGATCATCCTGCACGAGGTCAGCCATGGATGGGTGGCGAACTACTTCGGAGATTCGACTGCCAAGGACAACGGGCGACTCACGCTCAATCCACTGGCCCACGTCGATCCATTCGGGACCGTCCTTCTGCCCGCGCTCATGGTCTTCTCGGGTCTACCGGCTTTTGGTTACGCGAAACCCGTTCCCGTGAATGTCTCGCGTCTGCGAAATCCCCGCACGCAGTCGTTGTACGTCTCGCTCGCCGGGCCATTCGTCAACATCGTCTTGTCCGCGATCGGGTTGTTACTGTGCTGGATCGCGGTGCATCACACCCAGAGTCTTTTGATGTTTCGAATAGGTGAGTATCTAGGAATCGCGAATCTGGTTCTTGCGGTCTTTAACCTGATTCCAATCCCGCCGCTCGATGGATCGGCAATCATTGAGCGCTTCGTCCCCCGTCGCCACCTGCCGCGCTACTACCAACTACGCGCGCGAGCGCTGCCGATCGTGATGGTGTTGGTGGTGCTGGATTTCTTGGTGTTCCACGTGGGTAACAACGAACTCGCCAGCATTGAAAATTGGTGGCTCAACTTAGCCTTTAAATGAGTCCCATCGCCGCGGCGGCACGTTGGTAGACCGGATCGGC